>NZ_JBSFGJ010000170.1:0-18765 GCF_053596515.1 Nonomuraea sp. NPDC001684 | reverse complement strand
CCGGCCGGGTGGCCCGCTTCCACGTGCACCGCTTCCCGCACGGGCTGCCGGAGGCGACGCCGCGGGCGCTGGCGCTGCGGGCGGCGTTCGAGGGACGTCCCGGGGCGGCGGTCGACTACGCCGGCGACTGGGTCGCCCTGCGGCCGTGCAGCGAGGGCGCGGTCGCGGCGGGGGAACAGGCCGCCGCGCGGGTGCTCGCCCGCCTGTCGTAGCCGCCCGCCCGCCGTCCGCCCGTTTTTCAACGACGTACGCGCATGGAGAGAAATCAGATGGCCTTCTTCACCCGGCCCATCGAGTTGGGCACCCTTTTCGACGACCTCGCCGATCGCGGACGCGGGACCGGCGTGCACGTGAGCCGTCCCCTGGACATCGCCCCCCACCTGGGCACCGACCTCGACCTGCCGGACCTGGCCGAGCTGGTCAGGGAGGCGGCCGGCTGGCTGGCCGCCGCCGGCGCGCGCCGGGGTGACCGGGTCGCCGTCGTCAAGCGCAACCACTGGGACTACGTGCTGCTGTCCTGCGCCGCCGCGCGCATCGGGGCGGTGCCCGCCACACTGTCCGCCGACCTGCCGCCCGACGTGCTGGAGATCCTGCTCAAACGGCTGGAGCCCGCGCTCCTCGTCACCGACGCCGCCCTCGCCGCCCGGCCCGGCGTGGCCTTCCAGGCGCCGCGCACCCTGGTCCTCGACGGCACGGCGAAGGGGCTGCTGTCGCTGGACGACGTCCGCGGCTGGGCCGTGCCGCCGGTGCACCGGCCCGCCCTCGACGACCCGCTGGCCGTCATGCACACCTCGGGGACGACCGGGGTGCCCAAACTCGTCGTGCACTCCACCCGTACGCTGCTGCGCCGGCTGGCCGGGTTCGAGGCCCACCGGTGGCCGGTGCTGGGCAGCCGTCCCGACGACGTCGTGGCGAGCGCCATCTCCTTCGCCCACGGGCGGGCCCTGGCCTGGACCGCGAGCGTGTTGTGGCTCGGCCCCGCCAAGGTGCTGGCCGTCTCCGCGCCCGGCTGGGAGGAGGCCGGCCCGTTCCTGGCCCGGCACCGGCCCACGACGCTGGAGGCGCTGCCGGCCACGTACGTGCGGTGGCAGCGGCGCGCGCTCGGCGAGGCCGGCCCGTTCACGCGGGTGCGCCTGTACATCAGCACGTTCGACGCCGTGCACCCGCCCACCGTGCGCGCCTTCCTGAACGCCACCCGGCGCCGGCGGCCGGTGTGGATGCAGGGCTGGGGGCAGAGCGAGACCGGGCCGCTGACCTTCCGCCTGCTCACCCGCCGATCCATGGCGGACGGCGACAGCCGCCACCCCACCACGCGCGACCTCGGACGTCCGGTGCCCACGCGGACCCGGCTGCGGGTGGTGGACCGCGAGACGTTGCGTCCGCTGCCGCGCGGCGCGAGCGGGCTCGTGGTCTGCCGCACCAAGGCCCTGTGCCTCGGGTACGTCGGCGAGCAGGAACGGTGGCAGGGCAAACGGCTCGGAGGGTGGTGGCACACCGGGGACGTCGGGTCGCTCAGCCGTACCGGCCGGGTGCGGTTCGTGGACCGGGAGACCGACACGATCCCCGGCGCGAGCTGCGTGGAGCTGGAGGACGTGATCGACGACCGGCTGCCCGAAGTGCTGGAGTGCGTGATCCTGGGCGTTCCCGGACGGCCGTCCCTGCCGGTCGTGGTCACCGAGGACGGCGGCCTCGACCGCGACGCGTGGCGGCGGGCCGTCGCCGACCTGCCCGAGCTGGCCGACCCCGTGGTGATCACCTGGGACCAGGTCCCCCGCACCGGCACGGGCAAGGTCCGCAGAACGGCGCTGCGCGAGCTGCTGGGCGAGACCCCCGACACGTACGGCACCGGGCGGTGGACGTGACGCCGGGGACGCGGGCCGCCGGCCGGTCCGTCGCCGAGCGGGAGGCGGTCGCCTGGCCGCTGGCGGGCGTGGTCGTGCGGGCGCGCGGCGAGTCGGTGGCGTTGCGGGTGGCCGTCCAGCGGTTGTGCGCGCTGGGCTGCGAGGTCCGGTTCGACGGCGCGCCGCCGCCGGACGGGTCGCCCGCCGGGTGGCTGGGGGTCGCCTCCGCGCCGTTCGGCAGGCCGGGGGAGGCCCTGCCGGAGTGCGGGATCGGCTGGTCGGGGCCGGTCGGGGTGCCGATGGAGGGCGAGCGCGACGTGCAGGCGGCCTGCGGGATCGCCCACGTGCACGGGCGGGCCGCCGGCGGGCCGAGGGCGCTGTGCCTGGACTACGCGTCGGTGTGCGCGGGGGTGCTCACCGCCCAGGCGCTCACGGCGGTCCTGCTCGCCCTGCTGCGGGGCGGGCCCGCGCTGGCGGCGCGCACGTCCGTGGCGCAGGCGGCGCTGCTCGCGCTCACCCAGTACATCGCCGTCGCCACCTGTGAACGCTTCGACCCGCCCCTCTCCGCCGGACGCGTGCCGTCCCCGGGAGCGGGGCGGGTGCCGCCGTTCCGGTCGGCGGACGGGGTGCGGTTCGAGATCGAGACGTTCGACGCGGAGTGCTGGCGGCGGTTCTGGGACCTGCTTGGCGCCGAGCCGAGGGCCGCGGCGGCGGGCTGGCCGCCGTTCCAGCAGCGGTTCGCGACGGCGACCTGCACGCTGCCGGCCGGGCTGGGCCGGACGGCCGCCGCCGCCGGATACCGGGACGTCGTGGCGGCCGCCGCGGACGCCGGCGTCAGCGTGCTGCCCGTACGGGACGCGGACGCGCCGCTGGCGCCCCCGCCCGCCTCGCCGTGGCGGCTGCGGGCGCTGACCGAGCACGCCGCCGAGGCCGCCGCCGGGGAGCCGGCCGGCCTGCCGCCGCTCGCCCGGGACGCCCGGGGCCCGCTGGCCGGGCTGCTCGTCGTGGAGTCCACCAACCGGGTGCAGGGGCCGCTGGCCGGACACGTGCTCGGCCTGCTCGGCGCGGACGTCGTGCGCCTTGAGCCGCCCGGCGGGGACCCGCTGCGCGGCGTGCCGCCGATGGCGGGGCCGACCTCGGCCCGGTTCCTCGCGCTCAACCGCGGCAAACGCGCCCTCGAAGCCGACCTCAAGTCCGCCGCCGGACGCCGGGCCGCCCTGCGCCTGATCGCCTGCGCCCACGTGTTCCTGCACAACTGGCCGCCCGGACGGGCCTGCTCGTACGGGCTGGACCACGACGATCTCGCGCCCGTCCGGCCGTCCCTGGTGTACGCGCAGGCCGGGGGGTGGGCCGAGGCGCTGCCCCCGCCGCAGCCCATGGGCACCGACTACCTGGTGCAGGCCTACAGCGGGGTGGCGGCGCGGCTGGCCGGGCCCGGCGAGCAGCCCGCGCCGTCCCTGATGACGCTGACCGACGTGCTGGGCGCGCTGATCAGCGCGGAAGCCGTCGTCGCGGCGCTGGTGGCGCGCGCCCGCACCGGCGTCGGCGTCCGTGCCGGGACGGCGCTCATCGACGCGGCCCGCCTGCTGCGCGCCACCCCGCCCGGGACGCCGCCGGGGAGCCGGGAGGCCGCGCCCGTGACGGATCTGGCCGCCATGGCCGACGACCCGGCGTTCCACCGGGTGCTCGACCGTACCCCGCAAGCCGCCTACAGCCGTGCCCCTTGGACGTTCGTGCCAGCCCCCCACCACGAGGAGGCCCTCTGAATGCGTACCGACCCCCTGCCCTGGACGTCGGCCAACGGGATCGTCCTGGCCGACCGCGTGCCCGCGGACGTGCGCGCGGCGTGGACCGCCCGCGGCCTGTGCCCCGGCCTGGACCTGTACAGCCTGTTCAGCCGGCACGTGCGCCGCACGCCGGAGCGTGAGGCGGTCGCCGACGAGACCGGCTCGCTCGACTTCGCCGCGCTGGACGCCCGCGTGCGCCGGGCCGCGGCCGCACTGGCCGCCGCCGGGCGGGGAACGGCCGACATCATCGCCGTCCTGCTGCCCAACGGGCGCGACGCGGTGGTGGCCGAGCTGGCGGTGGCCGCCGTCGGCGCGGTGGCCCTGCCCATCCCGCACACGCGGGGACGGCGCGACATCGCGGGCCTGCTGAACCGGTCCCGGGCGGCCGCGCTGATCACCGTGCCCGAGCTGGCCCTGGGGCTGCGGGCCGGGCTGCCGTACCTGGAGCAGACGTGGACGTTCGGCCCGCCCACGCCCGGCGCCCGATCGCTCGACGAGGTGGCCGAGCCGGACGTCCGCGCGTGGCGGCCCGCGTGCCCGGACGCCGAGCGGCCCGCCCGGATCCTGCTCTCCTCCGGCACCGAGTCCGAGCCGAAGATGGTCGCCTACTCCCACAACGCCATGGCCGGCGGCCGGGGCGCCTACCTGCGGGCCGTGCTGGGCGAGGACGGGCCCACGCGCAACCTGCTGCTGGTCTCGCTGGCCTCCTCGTACGGCTCCTGCGGCACCTCCGTCCTGCTGGCCCGGCACGGCGGCACGCTGATCCTGCGCGCCCGATTCGACGCCGCCGACGCGTTGCGCGCCGTCGAGCGGCACCGTCCCACCCACCTGTACGGCGTCCCGACGATGTTGCGCCGCATGGCCGACTCGGCGGCCGAGGCCGACCTGTCGTCGCTGCGCCGCGTCGTCAGCAGCGCCCAGCCCCTGCACGGCGAGGCCAGGCAGGCGTGCGCCCGCCGGTTCGGCGTGCCGCTCGTCAACGTGTACGGCTCCACCGACGGCGTCAACTGCCACACCGGCCGCGCCCCGGACCGGTGGGCCTCCGGCCTGGCCGGAAGCCCGGACCCCGCCGTCGCCGAGATCACGATCCGGGACGCCGAGGGCGAGCCGGTGCCGCCGGGCGAGCCGGGCGAGATCTGGGCCCTCGGCCCGATGACCCCCCTGTGCTACGTCGCCGCCCCCGACCTGGACGACCGCTACCGCGCCCCCGGCGGCTGGGTCCGCACCGGCGACCTGGGCCGCCTCGACCCCGACGGCACGCTGTGGGTCCTCGACCGGATCAAGCGCGTCGTGATGCGCGGCGGCCTCAGCATCTCCCCGGCCGAGGTCGAGCGCGAGCTCAGCGCCCATCCCGACGTCGCCGACGCCTTCTGCGTCCCGGTGCCGGACGACGACCTGGGGGAGCGCATGTGCGCCTGCGTGTCGCCGCGGCCCGGCGCGAGACCGCCGTCCCCGGCCGAGCTGATCGTCTACCTGCGCGAGGAACGCGGCCTGGACCGGCGCAAACTTCCCGAACGGTTCCTCTGGCTGCCCGAACTGCCGCTCGGCCCGACCGGCAAGGTCTGCGCCGCCACCCTCACCCGCCTGGCCGCGCAGTCGGCGGTGCCCGTCCCGCGCAGCCCGATGAGGAGCGGCCGATGAGCCGGACCGCCTACGTGTTCGGCGAGCGCCGCGACCACGTCGCCGAGCAGCACCGCTGCCTGGAGCTGGCCTACGACCCGATGACCATCGAACGCCTGGCCGAGGCGGGCGTCGGGCCCGGCATGCGGTGCCTGGAGGTGGGCGCGGGCGGCGGCAGCGTGGCGGAGTGGCTGGCCCGCCGCGTCGGATCGGCCGGGAGCGTGCTGGCCACCGACATCGAGCCCGCCTTCGAGCCCGTGGCCCCCCGGCTGGAGGTGGTCAGGCACGACATCGTCCGCGACCCGCTGCCGGAGGCCGCGTTCGACGTGGTGCACGCCCGGCTGGTGCTGCTGCTCCTGCCGGAGCGGCTGGCCGTGCTGGACCGGCTCGTCCGGGCGCTCAAGCCGGGTGGCGTGCTGCAGCTCGACGAGTTCGACATCACCTACGGCCCCGGGCTGCTGATGCCCGACCCGGCCTCGGCCGAGCTCTACGAGACGTTCATGCAGGCCAAGATCCGCGTGATGACGCGCGCCGGGGTGGACGTGGCCTGGGGACGTCACGCGGCGGCGGCGATGCGGCGGGCCGGGCTGACCGGCGTCGACCCCAGGCCCCGGGTGGAGTTGTGGGACGCGCGCTCGCCCGGGGCGCGGCTGGTCGCCCACCACACCAGGCACCTGCGCGACCGGTTCGCCGAGGAGGGCCTGACCGACCGGCAGCTCGCCGACGTGCGCGCGCTGCTGGCCCATCCGGACTTCCGCGCCACCTCGTGCGTGACCTACTCCGTGCAGGGCCGCCGTCCCCTGGAGGTGGCGTGATGCGCATCGACCTGCACGGCGCCGCGCCCGGCGTGCACTCCGCGATGGCCCGCTTCGACGCCGCCGCGAGCCGGGAGCTCGATCCCGCGCTCGCCGAGCTGGTCCGGGTGCGGGCCTCGCAGCTCAACGGCTGCGCGGTCTGCCTCGGCATGCACACCCGCGCCGCCCTGGAGGCGGGCGAGGACGCCGAACGCCTGCACAGCCTCGCCCTCTGGCGCGACAGCACCCTGTTCACCGGGCCCGAACGCGCGGCGCTGGCGCTCACCGAGTCGATGACCAGGATCGCCGAGGCCGGGGTGCCGGAGGAGGTGTTCGACGCGGCCCGCGAGCACTTCGACGAGACCGCCCTGGCCCACCTGCTGTGGACGATCGCCGCCATCAACGTCTGGAACCGGGTGGCGATCGCCGCCGGCCCGCCCGCCGGATAGGCGGCGGCTGTGGCACGATCGAGGCATGCGATCCCGTACGGAGGTGGCCTTAGCGGGCCTGATCGTGCTCACGCTGACCGGCGGTTGCGCCGACCCGGCGACCCAGCGGGTGTCCCTGATGAACGACGCGTCCGCGCCGCCGTCGTCCAGCCTGGCGCCGGCCATGCCGCGCGTCGCCACGGACTCTCCGGCGATGCCGGGCGGGACTCCGTCGCCGTCGTACTTCCGGCCGCCGCCGTTGGTTCCGGCGACCTCCCTGGCCGAGCCCATGGCGACGGGCAAGCCCCTGACGGCGTCCGGGCCGCCGCGCTTCTTCGTCACCGCCCGGACGCCGATCTTCTCCTTCGCGGACTCGTCCAAGACGGCAACCGCCACGCCGGTGCCGCCCGCCGTGAACGACGCCGTGACGGGCGCCTTCGTGGCGGCCGTGCCGCTGCCGCCCGGGGTGCGCTCGTCCTGGCAGCTCGTCGCCGCCGCCCCCGACAACCGCACGTTCGTGCTGGCCGGATGGACGGGGCTGGACACGCCCCTCCGGCTCTTCCGCATCCGTCTCGACGAGAAGGGACGGCCCGGCGAGCCGGAGCTCGTGCCCGACCTGGAACCCGAGCCAGACCAGGTGACCGCGATGGCGCTCAGCCAGGACGGCACCAGGCTCGCCTACACCGTCACGCTCATCGGCGGCGGGACCAAGGTGGCGGTCCTCGATCTGGCCACCGGGCGGCGGCGGGACTGGGTCACCCGGGAGAGCACCGCCGTCATGGGCCTGGCCTGGGCCCCCGACGGGCGGCGGGTGGCCACGGTGCTGGGCCGAGGGGGCCTCAGCGTGCTCGACCTGGGGAACGCGGGCACCGATCTGATCGCCGCGTGGCGGCCGGTCAGGCCGGACAGGGCGGTGTGGATCCCCCAGTCGGTGGCCTTCACACCCGACGGGGGCGCCCTGCTCTACTCCGCCGGTCACGACGTCGAGCGGGTGCCGATCGGGGGCGGCCGGCCCCAGGTGGTGGCGCGGCTGACCCTGCCGCGGGGAGCCTCGCTGGGCCTTCGCTTCAGCATCGACGGGACCGGCAGGCAACTGCTGTACACGGACGGATGGCGGGCGCACCGGGTCGACCTCGCCGACGGGTCCGCCACGTCGGTCCCGATCGACGCGGGCGAGCGCTCGGGCGAGGGCGAGTCGCCGGTCGCCGCCTGGTGAGGGGTCAGGTGCCGAGGTGCTGGGCCTCGTGTTCCCACTGGTCGCGGGGCTGGGTGTGCAGGCGCCAGTAGTGCTCGGCGATGTCGTCGGGGTCGAAGGCGGTGCCGGGGGCGACCACGCCGGCCACCGTGACGCTGGCCACGTGCACGCCGTCCGCGCCGTACTCCTGGTCGAGCAGGGTCACCAGGGTCCGTACGCCGGCCTTGCCCAGTGACAGGCTCACGTAGTCCGGCTTGGGATGCGGCATGCCGCCGGTGACGATGAACGTGCCGCCGCCGCGCCCGGCCATCCCCGGCGCCACGTGGGCGGCGGCGGTGAGCGCCCCGACGACGTTGACCGCGTACGCGTCGAGCTGGGCCCGCGCCGGCAGCTCCCCGGGCCGGTCGGCCTGGACGATCGCGGCGTTGTACACCACGACGTCGGGCAGGCCCAGCTCGGCGGCCGTCTTGTCGAGCGCGGCGCGCAACGCGTCCTCGTCGGTGCTGTCGGCGACCGCCGTGGCGACCGGCACCCCGTAGGAGGAGAGAGACGCCGCGGCCGACTCCACCGTCCGCGCGCTGCGCGCGATCAGGCCGACCGGCAGTCCCTCGGCGGCGAACCGGCGCGCCACCGCCTGCCCGATCCCCGGCCCCGCTGCGATGATCACTGCTCCGGACACCTTCATCTCCCATCTGTAGTGGCGACAATGGGGACGATAAAGGGTCACATCCATGTGAAGGTCAACCCGGAGGTTCCATGCGAATCGGCGATCTCGCCCGGCAGACCGGAGTGAGCCGCAGGCTGCTGCGCTACTACGAGGACCAGGGCCTGCTCAAACCGCTGCGCCGGCCGAACGGCTACCGCGAGTACGCCGAGACCGACGTCGCGGAGGTGCGCCACATCCGCGCGCTGCTCGAAGCCGGGCTGCCCACGTCGGTCATCACCAGGGTGCTGCACTGCGTCCACGACGACGGCGCCGACATGGTGCCCTCCTCCTGCCCCGAGATGATGGACAACCTCAACCGCGAGCGCGCCCGCATCAGCGGCGAGATCAGCCGCCTGGCGGCCTCGCGGAAGGCGCTCGACTCCATGCTCGCCACCGCCCGCGAGCCTGCCGAAGGGAAGCGTCCGCCCAGGTGAGAGGATGGACGGCATGGATCTGGGGGCCATCCGGACGATGAGTCGCGAGGAGTGCCTGACGCTGCTGTCCACGGTTCCCGTGGGCCGGGTGGCGTGGGCGCGGCCGGGCGGCACGATCATCGTGCTGCCGGTGAACTTCACGCTCGACGCCGAGACCGTCGTGTTCCGGATCCCGCCCGGCCGCATCCTGGAGGCGATCGAGCACCGTGTGCCGATGGCGTTCGAGATCGACGACATGGAGCCGGCCATGCGCACCGGGTGGAGCGTGCTGGTGACCGGCGTCGCGGAGGTCGTCCGGGATCAGGAGGAGGCCGAGCGGCTGGAGCGGCTGACCGGCGCGCCCTGGCCGGAGCTGGCCGATCCGGTGCTCGTCCGGCTGCCGTTGCACCGCGTGTCGGGGCGTCGCCTGCCGCTGCATCCGGGCGGGGTGGTGGTCGAGCGCCTCGGCGGGGAGGCGTGAGGCCGCGGCAGGCTCACACCGGCGGGACGAGCGTGAAGTAGCGGTCGAGCAGGGCCCGGTCGCCGCGGACGTCGAGCCGGTCGGCGGGCAGCCGGTGCCACAGGTGCAGCAGCAGGTCGGAGGCCGTTCCGGCGACCTCGACCGCACCCGTCGAGTCGCCGGTGAGCCGGACGTCGTCGCCGTCGAAGCACACCGCCCACACCCCCGGCCCGTCGCTCTGGCGGAACAGGTAGCGCTCGCCCGCGCCGGGCGGGGCCTGCGTCCAGGACCTGCGGGCCGGGGCCATCACCTCGAAGACCTGGGTGACGGCGTCGGCGGCGAACGCGGCGTCGATCGGGGCGGCCGTGCCGAGCGCGTTCTCGGCGTCCCATCGGTGGACGGCCGCCTCGATGGCCTGCATGCGCTGCCAGAACCCGACGGTCTGCTCGGCGGACCACGTCCAGGCGGGGGCGTCGGGGGAGGCGGCGGAGAAGCGCGCGCCGAGCCGCGCGGCGCCCTCGGCGAACCAGTCGAGGACGGCCGGGGGCACCGGCCCGGTGTTGGGCGCGCGGTCGGGATGGGGCCAGTCGCCGAAGTCCGCCGGCAGGCCGAGGACGGCGACGTCGGCGGGGTCGGGCAGCCCGGGAAGGCGCTCGTCGATGACGGCGTGCACGTGCCGGTGCACCGCGCCGAGGTGGATGACCAGGTCGGCGACCGACCATCCGGGGCAGGACGGCACGAGGGGCGCGTCGCCCGCCGCGGTCGCCCGCCGCGCGGCCGCCTCGAACGCCCGCACCTCGCGGTGGAAGTGCGCGACATGATCCATGGGCTCGCTCCGATCGGCTGGGTGCGGATGTCGGATGACGTTATGCGCGGGACGGAACGGCTCGAAACTATACCGGTCAGCCGGTACAGTAATGGCCATGCCACGACCCAGTTCCAAGGACCGGCTGCTCGACGCCGCCGCCGACGTGCTGCTGACGGAAGGCGCGGAGTCGCTGACGCTGGAGGCGGTCGCCCGGCGGGCGGGCGTCTCCAAAGGCGGCCTGTTCTACCACTTCCCGACCAAGCAGGCCCTGGTCGCCGCCATGGTCGCGCGGCTGACCGACGCCTTCGACCAGGCGCTGGCGGCGGCGGGCGGCCGGCCGGGCGACTTCCTGCGGGCGTACGTGCGGGCCACGATCCCCGAACGGCACACCGCCTCCGTCCCGGCCGACCGGGTCACCGTCGCCCTGCTGGCGGGCGTGCTGGTCGACCCGGCCGGGCTGGAGCCGCTGCGCGAGCGGTTCGCCGCCTGGCAGGCCCGGCTGGCCGACGACGGCATCGACCCGGCCGCCGCGACCGCCGTCCGGCTGGCGGTGGACGGCTGGTGGGCCGCCCGCCTGCTCGGCCTCGGCGAACCCGGGCCCGGCCTGCACGAACCCACCCGCCGCTACCTGATGGAGGCCATCGACCGTGCTGCGCGCGACTAAGGCATTGATGGTGCTGACGGATGTCGGCTTCGTGGCCTACTTCACGATCACCGGCCTCGGCCTGATCCCGCCCGAGTGGGCGTTCGCCGACTATGCCGATCCGCTGATGGCCGACTGGAACTGGTCGTTCCTCTGGATCGACCTCCTGGCCAGCGCCACCGGCCTGACCAGCCTGTGGCTGCTGCGCCGGCGCTCGCCAGCGGGCGAGCCGCTGATGCTGGTCTCGCTGGTGCTGACGGCGGCCTCGGGGCTGATGGCGATCGCGTTCTGGACGCTGCGCGGCGACTTCTCGCCCGCCTGGTGGATCCCCAACCTCTACCTGCTGCTCTTCCCGCTGCCGGCCATCGCCGCGCTCACCGCCCGGGGAAGAATTCCGCGCTCTGGACGTATTCCATCGCCCTGACGAACCCGGGGTCGGTCAGGCGGCGCTCCGCCTCCGCGGCGGAGACGTCCTCGACGTGGGTCTGGATCCACCACAGGTTGCCCCAGGGGTCGCGGACCCGGCCGACGAGGTCGCCGAAGAACAGGTGCGTGACGTCGGTGACGGACGTGCCGCCCGCCTCGACCGCGCGGCGGTGGACGGCTTCCGCGTCGGGCACGTACAGGCGGAGGAAGCCGGGCGTCGCGGGCCATTCGGGCCGGGCGTCGAACATCATCACCACGGCGTCCCCGATCCGCGCCTCGGCGTGCTGGACCTCGCCGTCCGGGCCGGTCATCCGGCCCAGTTCGACGGCGTCGAAGGCGGTCTTGAGCCAGTCGATCAGCCCGGCCGTGTCGCGCGAGATGATCCACGGGGTCACGGTGGTGTAGCCCTCGGGGACAGGGTTGACGGTCATGATGTGCCTCCTCGATCGGTGCGTCGAGACGACGTTAGAAGGCCAGTAGGTCAACTACTGTCCTACATCGGCGGCATTCTTGGACCATGACGTCCTTGCGGTTGCTGAGCCTGCTGTCGCTGCTCCAGACCCCGCGCGAATGGCCGGGCGGCGAGCTGGCCGAGCGGCTCGGGGTCAGCCGCCGCACGGTCCGGCGCGACGTCGAGCGGCTGCGCGACCTCGGCTACCCGGTGGTCGCCACCATGGGCGCGGACGGCGGCTACCGGCTGGTCGCGGGCGCGGCCATGCCGCCGCTGCTGCTGGACGACGAGGAGGCCGTCGCCATCGCCGTGGGCCTGGTCACCGCGGCCCGGCATCCCGTGCAGGGCATCGAGGAGGCGTCGGTGCGCGCGCTGGCCAAGCTGGAGCAGGTGCTGCCGTCCCGGCTGCGCCACCGGGTGGCCTCGCTCGGCGCCGCGACCGTCCCGCTGCCCGGCGCCGAGGGGTTCGACGTCGATCCGGGCCGGCTCACGACGCTGGCCATGGCCGTCGCCAACCGCGAACGGGTGCGCTTCCGGTACCTGGCGGGCGACGGCGCGCGGAGTGCCCGGCTGGTGGACCCGTACCGGCTGGTGGCCGCCGGGCGGCGCTGGTACCTGCTGGCCCACGACCACGACCGGGACGACCGGCGGCTGTTCCGCGTCGACCGCATGGACGACGTGCGGGCCACGGGCGCCCGGATCACCACGACCGAGCCGGCGGACCCCACCGCGTACGTCGCCGCCAAGCTCTACTCGGGCGCGCCCACGTACGAGGCGGTGGTGACCCTGCACGCGCCCGCCGAGGTCGTGGCCCGCGCGATCCCCGGCGAGCTCACCCCGCTGGACGCGGAGACCTGCCTGCTGCGCGCCTCCGCCGACACCCTGGACTGGCTGGCCTTCCGGCTGATCACGCTCGGCTGCGAGTTCGAGGCGCACGAGCCGCCCGAGCTCGTCGCCCACCTTCAGGGGCTGGCCGCCCGGCTCACCCGCGCGAGCGCGCCAGGAACTCCAGCACCAGCGGGCTCGCCACCTCGCGGAACTCCTCGAAGTAGGCGTGCCGCGCCCCCTCGATGAGCCGCAGCTCCGCCCCCGGGACGCGCCCGGCCAGCAGCGGGGCGTTGGCGGCCGGGTTGAACACGTCGTCGGCGCCGTGCACGACCAGCGTCGGCGCGGTGATGGCGGGCAGCACGGCCCAGGCGTCGTGCCCGGCGCTGGCGGCCAGGTGGCGGCGGCGCGCGTGGGCGGGCATGCCCGGATCGCCCACCGTCCGGTACGGCCCCGGATGCGTGGCCAGCCAGCCCGGCGTGTACATCAGCTCCAGCAGCGCCCGCCCGGCGGCGGCCCGGTCGGGTTGCGCGAGCGCCCTGCGCACGTCGGGGCCGCGTTCGAGGCCGTGGACGCCGCCGGGGGAGGTGCAGCCGAGCACGAGCGCCCCGACCCGGCCGGGATGGTCGGCGGCCAGCCACTGGGCCACCCGGCCGCCCATCGACGTGCCGTAGACGTCGGCGCGGGCGACGCCCAGCTCGTCGAGCACGGCCAGCACGTCTTCGGCGAACCCGCGGGTGGTGTAGGGCTCGTCGGGCTTGTCGCTGTCGCCGGTGCCGCGGTAGTCGAAGGTGATCGTGCGGTGGGCGCGGTCGAAGTCGTCGCGGACCGGGTCCCACCAGCGGTGGTCGTTGGCCTGGCCCTGGAGCAGCACGAGCGCGGGGCCGCCGCCGCGGACCTGGTAGGACAGCTTGACGCCGCCCGTCGTCATGGCGAAAGGCACGCCTTCGATGGTGCCACGGCGACGCACATGCCCTTGACGGAGTGAGTACTCACTCCGTACTGTCGTCAGTATGACGAACGAGACGAGCCGGCGGAGAGCGCCGGCGATGAGCCCGGAACGACGCCGCGAGATGATCGTGAAGGCCGCCCTCCCCCTGGTGGTGGAGTATGGCACCTCCGTGACCACCGCCCAGGTCGCCCGCGCGGCCGGCATCGGCGAGGGCACGATCTTCCGCGCCTTCGGCGACAAGGAGGCGCTGCTCGCCGCCTGCATGGCCGAGGCGCTGCGCCCCGACGACACCCTCGCCCACGTGTCCGCGATCTCCCTCGACCTGCCGCTGGCCGACCGGCTGGTGGAGGCCGCCGAGGCGCTGCGCGGCTACCTGGCCAGGATGGGCGCGGTCGCGGGCGCCCTCGCCACCACGGGCGGCCTGCGCCGCCCCGCACCCGGAGGCGAGGCCCGTCCGGCACCGGGAGGCGAGCCCCGCGCCGCCGAAGGGGGCGGGCGGCCCGGGTCCGGGCGGGAGGAGTCGATGGCGGCCTCCCGCGAGGCCCTGGCCGGGCTGTTCGAGCCCGAGCGCGACCGGCTCAGGCTGGCCCCCGAGCGCCTGGCCGAGGCGTTCCAGTTCCTGGTGATGGCGGCCGGCCGCGGCCCGTCCCCGCTGGGCTCGGAAGAGCTGGTGGACCTGTTCCTGAACGGCGCGCTCGGGGCGGGCGAACGCCCTTGACCGACCTCTACGAGGACCTCGCGCCCCGCCGTCGCACGGCGGCCACCTTCGCCTTACTCGGCTGCGCCTTCCTGGGCATGCTCGACGGCACCGTCGTCGGCACCGCGCTCCCGCGCATCGTCGCGCAGGTCGGCGGCACCACCTCCTGGTACGTCTGGCTGATCACCGCCTACCTGCTCACCTCGTCGGTGAGCGTCCCGATCTACGGCCGCTTCTCCGACCTGTACGGCCGCCGCCGCCTCCTCCTCTCCGGCCTCGCGATCTTCCTGGCCGGCTCCCTGGCCTGCGGGCTCGCCGGCTCGATGGAGGTCCTGATCGTCAGCAGGGCCGTCCAGGGGGTCGGCGCGGGCGCGCTGCTCACCCTGGGCATGGCCCTGATCCGCGACCTCCATCCGCCGCACCGGAGCGAGGGCCTGATCCGCATGCAGACCCTGCTGGCCGCCATGATGATCGTCGGCATGGTCGGCGGGCCGCTGCTCGGGGGCCTGCTGGCCGACCACGCGGGCTGGCGCTGGGCGTTCCTGGTCAACCTGCCCGCCGGGGCGCTCGCGGCCGCGCTGATCGCGCTGCTGCTGCCCGACCGGCGTCCGCCGCGCACCTCGGGCAGGCTCGACGCGGCCGGGATCGCGCTGCTCACCGCGGGCCTGTCGCTGGTGCTGATCGGCCTGAGCCTCAAGGGCAACACCGGCCGCGGCTGGAGCGACCCTGCCGTGCTCGGCTCGCTGCTCGGCGGGGTGGCGCTGCTGGTCGCGCTCGTCCCCGTCGAGCGGCGGGCGGACACGCCGGTGCTGCCGCCGCGGCTGATGCGCCGCCGCACGTACGCGGCGCTGCTCGCGGGCGGGTTCTTCTTCCAGGTGGCGGGGCTGCCTGCGGGCGTGCTGCTGCCGCTGTACCTCCAGCACGTACGCGCCTACTCGGCCACGGTGTCCGGCCTGCTGCTGCTCCCGATGCTGGTGGGCATGATCGCCGGGAACCGGCTGACGGCCGTCCTCGTGCTGCGGTCGGGCCGCACCAGGCCGGTGCTGCTGACCGGGGCCGCGCTGGTCAGCGCCGGCACGCTCGCCTTCGCCGCGCTCGGGCCGGGCACCTCGCCGTACCTGGTCGGGGTCTGGCTGCTGCTCGTGGGGCTCGGCACGGGCCCGGCCATGGGCGGGCTCACCATCGCCACGCAGGGCAGCGTCCCGCACGCCGACATGGGCGCGGCCACCGCGGGTTCGGCGTTGTCGAAGCAGCTCGGCGGCTCCTTCGGCCTGGCCTGCGCCCAGTCGCTCATCGGCGCGCAGGTCAGTGCGGCGGCCGTGGGCTCCACCGTGGCCTGGACCGGCGGTGTCGCGGGCCTGCTGGCCTTCGCCGTCCTGCTGCTGGTCCGCGAGAACGGGCTGCCGGCCCGGCAGCCGGCCGCCGTCCGGACCTGAGGGGAATCGGGGGGAACGCGGGGAATGTTCCTGGGGGAACCCCCGTTACACAAACCGTGGCCGGTGTGTCCAGTGTCCCCGGGCCTCACCTATTGCCTTCGCGGACTACCGTTCGGCTGGAGCCGCGTTGTGCCTTTCGCCGAGAGGCGACCTGCACACCGGTACACGCACACGTGGAAGCCCGCCCTCTCCGGAGGGCGGGCTTTCGCGTCGTTCAGGCCGGGCGGTTCTTCACGTAGTACGGGTCGGTGATGCCGCCGGGGCAGGCCAGCTCCTCGACGTCCAGGTGGGTCAGCTTGGCCCCGGCCTGGTAGGCGCTCTGCAGGAACTCCAGCACGCTCGCCACCGGATCGCCCATGGCGCGCACGTCGTCGTAGCGCAGCACGGCCAGATGGCTGCCGCGCGCGGGCAGCCACTCGGCCTGCTCGGGCAGCAGCGGCTCCCGCTCCAGCCCCTTCGGCTCGGGAGCGGTGTAGGAGTAGAACGCCGGCCAGGGCCGTTCCTTGTCGCCGAACCAGAACCCGGCGCTGATCACCTCCCGGCTGTACGCCTCGCGGGTGACCGGGTCGGCCTCCTCCGGCACGTCGGCCGGGCGTCCGGTGAAGAGGGTGACCGCGATGTCGAACGTGTGCCAGAAGTGGTGCACCGGGCTGACCTTGCCGCCGAAGTCCGCGGCGAACCGGTCGAGCAACTGCGCCACCTGCGACAGGATCCGCCAGTAGCGGTTGATCAGGACCGGGTCGTAGTGCGCGTGGCGGGTGTCCTCGGCGAACGGCGTCTCGTCGTCCAGGTCGTACGGCACCGCCCAGATCTCCGGCCGGATCCCCAGGTCGGCCAGCGTCTGGAAGAGCCGGGACTGGAACGCGGCCACCGACAGCCCGATCATGCTGAACTCCGCGCTGCGGCCGTCCAGCACGTCGATCACCAGGCGGTGGCGGACGAGGTCGAAGTCCACGCAGAACAGCGGCTGCTCGCCGAGCCCGCCCATGGGACGCGTCGTCAGGCCGCGCCCGGTCAGATGGAACGGCACCTGCCACCAATGGTTACGCCGGTTACTCACCGTCAGCCGGATTTTCCCGACGATCTGCGCGAAGCGGTGGAAGGTCTCCTTGGTGTCGGCCCACTCTTCGAGTGGCATGGCCGGAAAGAGCTCCATGTGTCCATCGTAACTACGCTGCGTAACCATTCTTCAGGGGGTCTCCGCTAATATCCGGCTTGAAGGGTGGTTCAAGTCGAGGAGCCGGGGCATGCGGGACACGTTGATCGACATTGGCGAGGTGGCCAGGCGTACCGGGCTGGCCGCGTCCGCGCTGCGCTTCTACGAGCGCAAGGGGCTCATCGAGGCCGAGGGCCGCAACGGCCTGCGCCGCGTCTACCTGCCCGAGACGCTCGACCGGCTGGCGCTGATCACCTGCGCCCGCGACGCCGGGTTCACGCTGTCGGAGATCGCCGAGTTCCTGCGCGCCCGGCCGGCGGACACGCGGCTGCGCGAGCGCATGGCCGCCAAGGAACGCGAGGTCGACCAGCGGGTGCGGCAGCTCACCCGGCTGCGCGACAGCCTGCGCCACGCGGCCGTGTGCGAGCACGACCCGCTGGTCGAGTGCCCCGAGTTCAAGCAGGCCGTCAAGGCGGTCAGCCAGAGCTGACGTACTTGCGCGGGCGCAGGGCGTGGGCGCGCAGCGCGGCCAGGGCCGCGTACTGGCCGGGCCGGTCCATCCGGACGACCAGGTCGTCGCTGTAGGCCAAGCCCAGCGCGGTGAGCTGGGAGACCAGGTCGGCGACCGGCGCGGTGACGTCGTCGAGGCTCGTGGCCGGGTGCCAGCCCTCGCCGCCCACCACCTCGGCCACCCGTTCGCGCAGCTGGGCGGGGGACATCAGGACGCCGTCGGCCAGCAGCATGAGCGTGGCCTCGCGGGCCGAGACCTCGAACTCGTGCTCGCCCCTGGCCAGCAGCAGCCGGGTGACCGCCTCCCACATGGCCTCCGGCGAGCCCAGCAGGTGCCGGCCGTAGTCGGTGATGGCCAGCCGGGCGCCGTCGCGGCTGATCGCGCCGAGCTCGCGCTCGGCCAGCTCACGCAGCCGCAGCGCCGCGGGCGAGGGGGCCAGCCGGAGCGGCAGGCTGCCCTCGGAGGCGGCCAGGGACAGCAGCTTGCGCAGGGCGGGCAGGGGTTGCGGCGTCACCGGCGCGTGCAGGCGCACCTCGAACGGCTGCGCCAGCTCCCGCCTGGCCGGGCCGCGGCCGAGCACCCAGCGGTTGAGCCGTTCGCCGTGCACGCGGTTGAGCCAGCTGTCGCCGCCCAGCTCGGCGCGGGGCTCGGTGAGCCAGCGGCGGGTGAGCGCGCCGCGGTCGACGTCGTCGCCGGCGACGATCGCCAGTTCGAGCGCCGCGGAGCAGGCCACGTGCGCGCCCAGCTCCTCCGGGCCCATGATCATGCTCCACTGCAGCTCGGGCACGTCGGGCGGGAGCACGCCCGTGGCCTCCAGGGCCTTCTGGTAGGCGCTGGTGCCGGCGTCCTCGCCCTCCTGGGCGTAGGTGCGCAGGATCTGCGCGGTGGTGGGGGACACGCACAGGGCGGCGTAACGTTCCATGCCGCCGAGTTGCAGCAGCCGTGCCAGTGAGCGGGACAGGCGTTCGTGGTCGCCTCCGGGCCGGAGCGGGCCCACCTTGATCGGAAGCGTGTACCAGAGGAACTCGCAGACGTCGAGCTGGGTCACCGTCTCCAGCGGTTCCCCACCCGTCAACCATTCGACGGCGGTCCTGGCCTCCTCGGCCAGGTCCGGCTGAGATCGCTCCAACTCGGCGAGAAGGGCGGTGACATCCGGTGCACTCATGCCTCGAAGTTTGCCGTATCGCACCCAGCTATGACGATGACCGAATGCGGTGCGTATTGGGTCTTGCACAGCGACTACCCTACGAAACCGATGTTTACCTACAGTGACCGGGTCAGATCCATCGTTTGTCGAACAGCATCCGGGCCTTCCACTCGGTGTACGGGATCACTTCGGCGGACAGGATCGGGTGCAACCACCAGAAGTTGATCAGTGCCAGCAGCGCGTACGCGCCGACCACCGCGGCCCCCAGCGTGCGGCGCATCGGCATGGCCCCGCTCTCCGTCGGCGTGGCGGGCCCGATGAGCAACCCGGCGCACAACGTCAGCGCCAGGATCATGAACGGCACCATGGGGATCGCGTAGAACAGGAACATCGTGCGGTTCTCGGAGATGGCGAAGTAGAACCAGGGCAGCCAGCCCATCGCGTACGCCAGCAGCACCGCCCCGGCCCG
>NZ_JBSFGJ010000169.1:0-18811 GCF_053596515.1 Nonomuraea sp. NPDC001684 | reverse complement strand
CCCGCGGCGCGGCGTGGGCGCGGAGAGCGGCCTGGCCGCCCGCATGCGCTCCGGCGTCCAGTACTCCATGACGGTCCTGCGCTGCGACGACGAACCGGCCCCCGACCAGCCCACGGGGCCGCGGTCCAGGGCGGTCCCGGCCTGCGCGGGGACCGGCGCGCCCGCCACGGCGAGCGCGACGACGGCGAGCAGGGCGACTCTGCGGTGCATGACGTACCTCCGAAACCGGAACCGGGATCTGCCGTCAGGAGGTACGCGCGCCGCCCCCGCGCGGGCTCAAGCCATGCGGAATCGGGTATGGCGCGGCCGGATTACACACCCGGTTACACACTCTGGACCATGCCGCCCGGCCGCCCGGCTTCCTAGCCTGGGGGCCATGACTGGTTGGACGGAGACGGTCCTGCTGCGGGCGGCCGCTCTCGGCCCGCGGGTGGCGGTCGCCGAGGCCGCGAGCGGCGCCACGCTCACGTACGGCACGCTCGCCGTCCGCGCCCGCCAGGCCGCCCAGGGCCTGCGGCGGCGCGGCCTGCGCCCCGGCGACCCGGTGGTCGTGCTGCTGCGCGGCGGTTGCCATCTGCCCGTCGCCGGGTACGCCGTGCTCGCCGCGGGCGGCGTGGTGGTGTCCATCCCCGGCGGACCGGCCGCCACCGGCGCCCGCATCATGATCACCGACCGGGACGACGCCGACGCCATCGCCCAGGAGGCCGACATCCGGCAGGTCTACTCCTTCACCGGCGTCCCCGGCACGGCCGGCTTCGACAGCCTGCTCGGCGCCGACGGCCCGATCGAGCCCACCGCCCGGCTCACCACCGCCCGCAAGGTGGGCGCCGCCGACGTCGTCCTGGTCGCCGGGGCCGACCTGCGGGCCTACGACATGGTGCTCGGGGCGGGCGCGCGGCTGGTCGCGGCGCACGAGCCCGACCCCGCCGAGTGCCGCCGGATCATCACCGAGCACGACGTCACCCTGCTGATCGACGCGCGGCTGCGGGTCGTCCCGGTCCGCGCCGCCGGTCCCGCGCTTGGGGCAAACCTCTGACAGCTCGTGAGGGCGGTGTCACACTGGGTGCCAATCCTGGGGTCCAGACACATGAGGATCATGGTGACGTTGCTCAGACACAACCTTCCCGCCGAGCCCGACAGGTTCATCGGGCGGGAACGGGATCTGGAGGAGTTGTGCGGGCTGGTCGGTGAGGTCAGGCTGCTGACGCTCAGCGGCGTCGGAGGCACCGGCAAGACCCGGTGCGCGCTGCAGATCGCCGCCCGGCTGGTCCCGTCCTTCCCCGACGGGGTCTGGCTGGCCGAGCTGTCCAGGCTGACCAGGGCCGATCTGCTGGTCCACGAGATCACCAAGGTGCTGGGCGTGCACGAGGAGGGCGTGCGGCCGCTGCTCGACACGCTGGTCGACTTCCTGCGCGGCAAGAAGCCGCTGCTCGTCCTGGACAACTGCGAGCACCTGGTCGAGGCGTGCGCCGAGCTGGCCGAGCGGCTGCTGACCTCCTGCGAGGACCTGCGGCTGCTGGTGACCAGCCGGGAGCCGCTGAAGATCCCCGGCGAGCTGGTGTGGCGGGTGCCGCCGCTGGCGCTGCCCGGCCCGGCGGAGGCGGCCGAGGAGGTCGAGCGGGTCGAGTCCGTGCAGCTCTTCCTCGACCGGGCGCGGTCGGCCGGGTCGGGGCTCGCGGTCACCGGCGCCAACGCCGGCGACATCGCCCGGCTCTGCCACGCCCTCGACGGCCTGCCGCTGGCCCTGGAGCTGGCCGCGGCCAGGACCGCCGCGATGTCGCCCGGCCAGATCTCGGCCCGGGTCAACGACCGGTTCCAGCTGCTGACGGCGAGCGGCCGCACCGCGCCGGCCCGGCAGCGCACCCTGCTGGCCACCCTCGAATGGAGCCACGACCTGCTCTCCCCGCAGGAGCAGGTGCTCTTCCGGCGGCTCGCGGTGTTCAGCGGGCCGTTCACCCTCGACCTGGCCGAGTCCGTCTGCGCGGGGCCGAGCCTGGCCGCCGCCCAGGTCCTCGACGTGCTCAGCGGCCTGGTCGACAAGTCGCTCGTGCTGTTCGACCAGGGCAGCTCGTGCTACCGGCTGCTGGAGTCGGCCCGCCAGTTCGCCGCCGGGAAGCTGGAGTCGGCCGGCGAGACCCGGCAGCTGCGCGACCGGCTGCTCCACGGCCTGGCCGACCTCGCCCACCACCACGGCCGCGACGTGTGGGCCACGCCCGGCCTGACCTGGCCGCAGCGCTACGCCCGGCTGCTCGCGCTCCAGGACCTGCTGGGCAACGCCCGCGAGGCCCTGTCCTGGGCCGTCCGGTCCGGTCTGGCCGAGCCCGGTCTGCGGCTCGCGTGCGGCTACATGCCGCTGTGGGCCGGGTTCGGCGAGCTGACCGAGGGCCGCCGCTGGTACGAGAGCCTGCTCGCGCTGCCCGCCGCCCGCCCGCTCCGCGACCTGTCCGCCGAGGCCCTGCTCCACCACGCCAACCTGGCCTACGAGCAGCAGGACGCCGCCGCCTGCGGCGAGTCGGCCGCCCGCGCCCTTGAGCTGCGCCGGGCGACCGGCGACGACTTCATGCTGGCCTTCACCCTCGTGATCGCCGGCATGTACGAAGGCACCAAAGGCGATCTCGCGCTGGCCGCCGAGCGCGGCGAGGAGGCCCTGCAACTGGCCCTGCGCGTCGGCAACGGCCTGATCGAGGCGTCGGCGCGGCTGCTGCTGTCCGGGGTGGCCGCCTTCCAGGGCCTCCGGCGCGAGTCGCTGACCAGGGGCGAGGAGGCCATCGAGGTCTACTCCCGCTTCGGCCACCTGTGGGGGGTCACCCGGGCCCACCTGGAGCTGGGCCGCTTCGCCGACTTCCTCGGCGACCTCGACAGCGCCCGCCGCCACCTGGAGGAGTGCGCCGAGCTGGCCGAGGAGATGGCGGCCAAGCCCGTCCTCGCCACCAGTCTCGGCCTGCTCGGCGCGGTCCTGGCCCGCCAGGGCGACGCGGAGCGGGCCAGGGCGCGGCTGGCCAGGTGCGTGACGCTGAGCCGGTCCATGGGGCAGCGCCTGCCGATCATCTCCGCGCTGGTCGCGCTGGCCGTCCTGGCCGAGAAGCAGCACGACCTGGAGACCGCCGTACGCCTCTGGGCCGCGGCCAAGGCCATGGAGGAGCGGCTCGGGCTGCCCGTCTGGACGTCCGCCACGCCCGAGCCGCTGCTCGCCCGTGCCCGCGCGGAGGCCGGCGAGGGGCAGGTCCAGCTCTGGTGGACGATGGGCGGCGGCATGACGGAGGAGGAGGCCCTGCGCTACGGCCTGCGGGGCGAGCGGCCGGCCCAGGGCGCGCCGCGGCCCGCGGCGGGCAGTGCGACGGGGGCTGCGGCGGGGGCTGCGTCGGGCCCGGCGTCGGTGCTCACGCCGCGTGAGCGGGAGATCGTCGTGCTGATCAGCCGGGGGCTGTCCAACCGGGCCATCGGCGAGGAGCTGTTCATCAGCCCGGCCACGGCCGCCCGGCACGTCGCCAACATCCTGCTCAAGCTCAACTTCGGCTCGCGCACGCAGGTCGCCGCCTGGGCCGCGGAGCACGGCGTCCTCCACTGATCCCGCCGAGGCCGATCCCGGCGAGGCCGATCCCGCCGAGGCCGATCCCGGCGAGCCTGCGGCGGGGCCGGTCATCGGCCCGCGGCCACCTCGGCGGGCCGGGCCGGCGGCGGATCCAGGACCGCGGTGAACAGGTCGCCGGCCCGTTCCCGGAACCGTTCGGCGGCCGGCTCGTCGCCGGTGCGGCGGTGGGCGCGTCCCAGCGTCAGAAGGGCCCGCGCCTCGCCCAGCTTGTAGCCGCTGCCGGCGTGGACGCGGGCCGCGCGGGCGGCGTAGGAGATGGCCAGGCCCGGGTCGCCGGCCGCCAGCGCCGCCTCCGCGCCCGCCGCCAGCGCCGCGCCCTGCACCAGCACCGCGCCCGCCTTCCTGGCCAGCGCCAGCCCCGCCAGCGTGTCGCGCATGGCGGTCGCGTGCTCGTCCAGACGGGTACGCGCCACGGCCAGCCCCACGAGCGCGTCCGCCTGGCCCACGGCGGCGCCGATGCCGCGGGCCCGCTCCAGCGCGGCGCTCAGCTGCCCGACGGCGGCCCCGGGATCGGTCTGGCAGCGGATCCGGCCGAGCCCGAGCAGGGCGTCCAGCTCCAGCTTGGGATCGCCGACCGCCAGCGCCCGCCGCAGCGCCTCCTCGGCGTAGCCGAGCGCGTCGGCCCGCCGGCCCGCGTCCAGGTGCACGTCGGCCAGTTCCCTGCACAGGTCGGCCTGGGACCGTTCGCCGATCGCGGCGCCGAGCCCGCGCGCCGCCGTCAGGCACCGGACGGCCTCGCCCAGCCGGCCGGTCAGCCGGAGCACGTTGCCGAGGCTGGCCAGCGCGGCGGCCTCGGTCGCCGGCAGCCCGCGGTCGCGGCAGAGCGACACCGCCTCGCTCAGGCGCTCCTCGGCGGCGTCGAGTCGGCCCAGCTGGGTCAGCGCCAGCCCGAGGTCGACGAGCGGCGCGGCCCCCACCCGCGAGGAGCGCCGCGAGCCGTCCACGGCCAGGGCCAGCAGCCGCCGGGCCGCGCCGAGCCTGCCCTGCTGGAGGTGGACCACGCCGAGCGCGGCCAGCGCCGCGAGCTTCCCCTCCGGCCAGCCCGCCAGCTCGGCCGCCGTGAACGCCCCGCGCAGCTCCGCGACCGCCTCGGTCAGCTCGGCCGCCCGCCAGCGGGTGGCGGCCAGGCAGTGCCCGACGGCCGCCTGGCCCAGGTGGTCGCCGGCCGCGCGGGCGGCCTGCCGGGCGTCCCGCAGCACGTCCGTCCAGCCGGGCTGGCCGCCGGTCAGGTCGAGGTAGCCGTTCATGGCGTCGATGAGCCGCCAGGCGTGCGGGTGGTCGGGGGCGTTCCGTACGGCGGCGACGAGGTTGGCGCGCTCGGCGTCCAGCCAGGCCAGCGCGGCGGCGGCGGAGGGAAAGGCGGCGGGAAAGGCGGCCGGGCGGCCGGAGCCGTCGGCGGGGGCGCGCAGCAGGTGGGGGTAGGCGACGTCGCCGGCCTCCCGGACCATCCGCAGGTACCAGGCCATCAGCGCGTCCAGGGCGCGGGCCCGTCCCGGCGCGGACTCCTCGGCCAGCACGCGTTCGCGGGCGTACTCCCGCATCAGGTCGTGGAAGGTGTAGCGGCCCGGCTCCGGCTCCTCGACCAGGTGCGCGGCGGCGAGCCCGGACAGCAGCCGGTCGGCCTCCGCGGACACGGTCCCGGCCAGCGCCCCGGCCGCCCCCGCGGTGAACGTGGGCCCGGGGACGAGCGCCAGCAGCCGGAACAGCCGCCGCGCCGCCGGATCCAGGCGGTGATAGGACAGGTCGAACGCGCCGCGCACGGCCGCGTGCGGATCTCCGGTGACCGCCAAAGCCGATAATCGGGTGCCGGTGAGCCGGCGCACCTGACCGGCGATGCCGCCGACGGCGTCCCCGCCCGGCCGGCCGAGGATGCCCGCGGCGGCGATGCGCAGCGCCAGCGGCAGCCGGCCGCACGCCCTGGCCAGGTCGAGCGCCGCGTCCCGCTCGGCGGCCAGCCGTTCGCCGCCGAGGATCCCGCCGAACAGCGTGACCGCCTCGCCGGTGGACAACACGCCGAGCGGGACGGGGATCGCGCCGTCCCGGGCGACCAGGCCGTCCAGGCGGTCCCTGCTGGTGATCACGGTGGCGCAGCGGCGTCCGCCCGGCAGCAGCGGGCGGACCTGCTCCTCGCTGCCGGCGTTGTCCAGCACCACCAGCACCCGCCGGTCGGCCAGCAGGCTGCGGTAGGCCGCGCTGGCCTCCTCCACCGTGCCGGGCACGCGCTCGGCGGGCAGGCCCAGCCCGCGCAGGAACCGGCCGAGCGCCTCGATCGGCAGCAGCGGCCGCTCGGCCGAGTGGCCGCGCAGGTCCACGTAGAGCTGGCCGTCGGGGAAGCGGTGGCGGTTGCGGTGGGCCCAGTGCAGGGCCAGGGCCGTCTTGCCGGACCCGCCCGCGCCGGTCAGCACCGAGATCGCCGTACCGCCGGCGGCCGGGTCGCCGCCGCCCGCGAGCGCGTCGCGGCCGGTCGCGAGCGGGTCGCCGCCCGTCGCGAGCGGGTCGTCGCCGCTCGCGAGCGCGTTGCCGCCGGTCACGGGCGGGGCGCTGTCCTTCGCGGGCGAGGCGCCGTCTTTCGTGGGTGGGTCGCCGCCGGGCGTGAGCAGGTCGAGCAGCCGGAGCTGGGCGGTCCGGCCGGTGAACTGGCCGGGGCCGGGCGGCAGTTGCGCGGGCGTCACCGTTTCCCGGGAATCGGCCGGCCTGATCGGCGGAACGTTCCCGCGCAGGATGCGCTGGTGCAGTTGCCGCAGCTCGGGGCCGGGGTCGAGGCCCAGCTCCTCGGTGAGGCGGCGGCGGGTGCGCTCGTACCGCTCCAGCGCGTCCACGCGGCGGCCGGCCCGGCACAGCGCCAGCATGAGCAGGCCGACCAGCCCCTCGCGGAACGGGTGCTCGGCGACCAGCGCGATCAGCTCCGGCACCAGCACGGCCGCCCGGCCCGCCCGGACCTCGGCGTCCAGGCACTCCTCGACGGCGCCGAGGCGTTCCTCGGCGAGCGCGTCGCGCAGCCGGTCCAGCAGCTCGCCGCCGGAGACGCCGGTCAGCGGCTCACCGCGCCACAGGGTCAGGGCGCGGCGCAGCCCGGTGGCCTGCCGCTCGGCCGTCTCGCCGGCGCGCGCCCGGGTGACCGCCGTCCGGAACTCGTGCACGTCCACCTGCCCGGGGTCGAGGCCGAGCTGGTAGCCGCGCGGGCGGTAGGCGATGGTGACGCCGGTCGCGGCCAGGAGGGGACGCAGCCGGGAGACGTACCCCTGCACCAGGTTGCGCGCCCCGGCCGGAGGCCGTTCGCCCCACAGGCCCTCGATCAGCCGGTTCACCGAGACGAGCCGGTCCGCGTCCAGCGCGAGGAGGGCCAGCGCCGCGCGCTGCCGGGGCGGCCCGAGCGGGATCTCCTGGCGCCCCCGCCAGGCGCGCACCGCCCCCAGGAGCCCGATCTTCAGTACGTCCGCCAGACCCGCCCGTGCTGTTTCGTCTGACATATCGCATTTCCCCTTTGCCACGTCGCAGGCCGCCATACAGGAGACATGACAGGCAGTACAGCCGAAATCCTGACGCCATCAAGCCCCCGTGCAGCGCCCTGCTGCACTCTGAACGCGATCTCGCTTGGGTTCGCTCCACATTCGCTTGACACGGGCTGACAGACGCGCCGACGCGCGGCCGGCCCCGTCGCGTCGCCCCGGGGAAGAGGCAGCGTTGTCCGAACCGCACCACGACGTTCTCCAGGAGTTCGCCCGCACGGCCGGGCTCCATCCGGGCCGTCCGGCCCTGGTCCACGACGGTCGCACCGTCACCTACGCCGAGCTGGCCGTCTGGGTCCGCGCCATTGCCCGGCGGCTCGGGCCCGGTCCCGGGGCGGTGGGCGTGCTGACGTCCCGCACGCCGGGGACCGTGGCCGCGCTGCTCGGCACGCTGGCGGCGGGCGGCGCGTACGTGCCCGTCGATCCGGCGCACCCGCGGGCCCGCCGGCAGGCGATGCTGGCGGCGGCCGGCTGCCGCACGCTGGTCGCGTCCGGGCCGGACGCATGGACCCCGGACGGCGTACAGGTGATCGAGCCACCCGATCACGCGCATTTTGACGGCAGCTCCGACGACGACTCCGACCACTCCGGCGGCGACCCCGGCGGGGACTTCGGCGGGGACTTCGGCGGGGACTTCGGCGGGGACTTCGGCGGCGACCTCGACGGCGGCGCGGCGGGTGAGCTGCCGGTCGTCGCGGGGGACGCGCCCGCGTACGTCCTGTTCACCTCCGGATCGACCGGTGCGCCCAAGCCCGTGGTGACGCCCAGGCGGGCGATCTCCGTCGTGACCGGGGCGCTGCGCGAGCTGTTCGGCATCACCCCGGCCGACCGGGTGCTCCAGTTCGCCTCGCTGAACTGGGACACCTGCCTGGAGGAGATCCTGCCCGCCCTGACCGGCGGGGCGGCGCTGGTCTTCCACGACGGCGCGCACTCGGGCTCGTTCCGCCGGATGTTGCGCGCGGTCGCCGACGAGCGGATCAGCGTGCTGGACCTGCCCACGGCGTTCTGGCACGAGCTGGTACGGCACCTGGCCGACGAAGGGGCCGCGCTGCCTCCGTGCGTCCGGCTGGTGATCATCGGCGGCGAGGCCGTCAGCCCGTCGCGCCTGGCCGACTGGCGGGCCCTGGACACCGGCGGCGTCCGCCTGCTCAACACCTACGGATGCACGGAGACCACGCTCATCACGCACGCCATCGACCTGCACGGCCCGATGACCGACGGGGTCGCGGGTGAGCTGGCGCCGTCGGACCCGCCCGGCTCGACGGCGGGGGAGCGGGTGCCGATCGGGTGGGCGCTTGCGCACGTCGAGCAGCGGGTGAGTGCGGAGGACGAGTTGCTGGTCGGCGGGCCGGCACTGGCGCTGGGCTACCTGGGCCTGCCGGAGGCGACCGCCGCGCGCTTCGTCACCCCCGAGGCGGGCGGCGGGCGGTTCTTCCGCACCGGGGACCGGGTCACCGTGACCGGCGGCGGGGCGCTCGTCCACGAGGGACGGCTCGACCACGAGCTCAAGATCCGGGGCATCCGGGTGGACCCGGCCGAGGTCGAGGCGCACATCGCCGGCCATCCGGGCGTGAGCGCGGTGGCGGTGGCGGGCGTCACGGTCGCCGATCACACCACCCTCGCCGCCTACGTCGTCCCCCGCCCGCAGCCCGGCCGGGACGCCGAGCACCCGAAACCCGTCCAGGATGCCCAGGACCCGCAGCCCGGCCGGGACGTCGAGGGCGGGCTGGCCGGCGAGGTGCGGGAGTACCTGCGGGGCCGGGTGCCGGGCCACCTGGTGCCCAGCCGGATCACCGTCGTGCCCGAACTGGCCTACACCACCAGCGGCAAGGTCGACCGCGCCGGTTCGCACCGGCGCTACACCACCAACTGAAGGAGATCATGCACGTGGACGTCACCGCCGTCTCCGACATCTTCCGGCGGGTACTGGAAAACCCCGAAATAACGGACGATTCCGACTTTTTCGTCTTGGGTGGGGATTCGCTGCTCGCCACCCGCGTCCTCAGCGCGATCGCCCGCGACTGCGGCGCCGAGCTGGACTTCGACGACTTCCTCGACGCGCCCACCCCGGCCGCGCTGGCCAAGAAGATCGCGAGCCTGGCATGAGGGTCGTCGTCGTGGGAGCGGGCCTCGCGGGGCTCACCGCCGCCGCCGACCTGGCCGCGTCCGGCGCCGAGGTCACCGTGATCGAGGCCAGGGACCGCGTCGGCGGCCGTACGCGCGGCATCGAGGTCGCCCCCGGCGGCTGGGCCGACGCGGGCGCGGCGTACCTGGGGGAGCGGCACACCGCGCTGACGGCCCTGCTGGCCGAGCTGGACCTGAAGACCACCCCGGCCACCGTGGGCGGCGCGGCCAGGTTCGCGCTCGGCGGCGAGCCCAGGACCGGCCGGTTCCCGCCCCTGTCGGCGGTCGCGCTGGGCGGCCTGTTCGACGCGCTGGAGGAGCTGGCCGCCGCCGTCCGCCCCGACGCGCCCTGGCTGACGCCGGACGCCGCCCGCCTGGACGCCACCACGGCGGCGGACTGGGCCGCCGAGCACCTGACGCATCCGGACGCGCGGCTGTTCTTCCCGCTGTTCGCCGGCGAGATGATGGCCGCCGACCCGGCGGACGTGTCCGTCCTGCATCTGGCCTTCTACCTGCGCTCGGGCGGCGGGCTGCGCTACCTGAACGCCTTCGCGGGCGGTGCGCAGGAGGACCGGATCGACGGCGGCGCCCACCAGGTGTGCCTGCGCCTGGCCGCCCGGCTCGGCGACCGGGTGCGTCTCGGCGAGCCGGTGCGCGCGGTCCACCAGGACGCGACCGGCGTGGACGTCGTCACCGCGACCGGCGCCACCAGGGCGGACGCGGTGGTGGTCGCCGTGCCGCCGGTGCTGGCCGACGCCGTGGAGTTCCGGCCGGGCCTGCCCGCGCCGCGGTCGGGCCCCCGTACGGCGCCCGGCTGCGCGGTGAAGGTGCACCTGGTCTACCCCGCGCCGCTCTGGCGCGAGCAGGGCCTTTCGGGCTGGTCGGTCAGCGCGGACGGTCCCCTGCTGTCCACCGTGGACGACTCGCCCGCGGACGGCTCGGCGGGCGTGCTGACCGGGTTCGTGACCGGCGCGCAGGCCAAGGCGTTCGCCGCGCTGCCCCCGCGCGAGCAGGTCGAGCGGGCGCGGGCCCAGGTCGCGCGGCTGTTCCCCGGGCTGCCCGCCCCGGACGCCTGCCACGTGACCGACTGGCTGAGCGACGAGCACAGCCGGGGCTGCTACGCGGCGCTGTTCGGGCCGGGCGACTGGCTGCGGCTCGGCCCGCGGCTGACGACCCCCCACCAGCGGGTGCACTGGGCCGGCACCGAGACGAGCACCGAGTTCTTCGGCCTGATGGAAGGCGCCATCCGCTCAGGACACCGGGTGGCCGCGCAGATCGACGCGACGTGGAGGCACATCCATGACTGACCAGACCCCGATCGCCCCCCTGGCCGTCCGGCAGGGCTTCATGACCGAGCCCGGCCTCGGCGCGGGCAACTTCCTCGACCACGCGCTGGCGGCCAACCCCAACCGGTCGGTGCCGTTCATCCACAGCCACCACACCGACCACCGCGGCCAGGTCGTGTTACGCGGCCACAGCCTCACCGACCTCGCGGCCATGCGCGACCGGTACGCCACCTGGTACCACGCCAACGGCGTGCGGCCCGGCGAGCCCGTGGGCGTCGTCGTCGCCGAGGGCCTGGAGCCGCTGCTGCACTTCCTGGCGCTCACCGCGCTCGGCGCGATCCCGGCGATGGTCAACGACGCCATGCGGGCCGACGTCATGGCCGGCTACCTGGAGCACGTCGGCGTGGTGGGCGTGGTCGCCGACGACACGACCCGGCTGCAGCTCGCCTACCGCAACACGCCGCGCGCCCGGCCCCGGTTCGTCGCCCTGGCGGCCGAGGTGCGGGCCCACGACGCGGCGTCCAGCGGGCTGCCGGAGCAGTACCCGTATCGGCACGAGCCGGACGACGTGGTGGCGCTCATCCACTCCTCCGGCACCACCGGCACCCCCAAGTCCACCATCCTCGGACACCGCAGCTTCTGGGACGGCAAACAGCAGCGGATGGTGCGTTTCCCGGCGGAGCCGTACGACCGGCTGATGTCGCTCATGCCGCACACCCACGCGGGCGGGCTCAGCTACTTCCTCACCGCGGTGCTGCTCGGGCTGCCGACCGTGATCATGTCGGACTGGCGGCGGGCCGGGGTGGAGCCGGTCATGGAGGCGTTCCAGCCGACCATGGTGGCCTCGTTCCCGCGCACGTTCGTCGAGCTGGCCACCGGCGAGCTGCCCGTCAGGGGCGCGGCCCGGGTGCACTCCTGGTTCAACACCGGGGACAGCGCCCACTACGGGCACATCCGGCGGCTCGTCCAGCTCGGCGAGCGGCCCGCGGGGCTGATCAGGTCGTGGCTGCTGCCGCGCGGCGAGGCCGCCGGCGAGCCGCTGCCCGGCTCCCAGTTCGTGGACGGGCTCGGCTCCTCGGAGATGGGCATGGCGCTGTTCGGCCAGGTCACCACCCCCGAGACGCCGCGCGCCGACCGCTGCGTGGGCAAGCCGCAGGACGCGGTGATCAAGGCCGCCGTGCTCGACGAGAACGGCCGGGAGCTGCCCGACGGCGAGGTCGGCCTGCTGGGCGTGATCACCCCGTCGCGCACCCCCGGCTACTGGAACGACGCCAGGCTGACCGGCAGCTTCGAGCTCAACGGCTACTGGCTCACCGGCGACGTCGCCCGCCGGGACGCCGAGGGCGACTTCTACCACCTCGACCGCACCGTGGACGTGATCGACACCGCGGCCGGGCCGGTCTACAGCCTGCCCGTCGAGGAGGTCCTCATCGCCGACTGCGCGGACCTCGTCCAGGACTGCTCGGTCGTCGGCGTGCCGGGGCCCGGGGGGCAGGTGCCGATCGCCGTCGTGCGGACGCAGGCCGAGGCCGCCGCGGTCACCGCCGAGGAGATCAGGGAGAAGGCCAACAAGGCGCTGGCCGACGCGGGCCTGGCCACGCTGGCCGCGGTGATCCTGGCGCGTACCGAGCAGGACTACCCGCTCGGCCCCACAGGCAAGGTGCTCAAGCGCGAGCTCCGCACCCGGCACGCGGCGCTGTTCGCCGGATGAGCCCGAACGACGACAAGCCCCGCCGCCCCGCCGCCGACGTCGAGACCGCCCGGTCCGAGGCCGCCCGGTCCGGGGCCGCGGGGTCCGGGGCCGCGGGGTCCGGGGCCGCGGGGTCCGGGGCCGCCGACCGCCCCTACGTGTACGCGCGGCGGGCGCTCGCCGAGCCCGACTGGCGGCGGCTGCCGGGGTGGCGCGGGGTCACCGAGGCGCAGTGGCGCGACGCCCAGTGGCAGCGCGCCCACTGCGTGCGCAACGCGGCGCAGCTCCGCGCCGTGACCGGCGACCTGCTCCAGGACGCCTTCCTCGCCGACCTGGCCGCCGACGTGGCCCGGTTCGCCACCATGTCCATGCTGGTCACGCCCCAGCTCCTCAACGTCATGGCGCCGGACGAACCCGGCGGTCCGGCCGCGTTCACGGCGGCGTTCCTGGCCAACCCGGTCCGCCGCTACCTGCTGCCGGTCGCCTCCGACCGGCACCCGGTCTGGCCGAGCCATCCGCGGGCCCAGCGGGACTCGCTGCACGAGGCCGAGATGTGGGCGGTGGAGGGCCTGACCCACCGCTACCCGACGAAGGTGCTGGCCGAGCTGCTGGCCACGTGCCCGCAGTACTGCGGCCACTGCACCCGGATGGACCTGGTCGGCACCTCCACCCCGCAGGTCGTCAAGGCCAGGCTCACGCTCAGGCCGGTGGACCGGCAGGAGCTGATGCTGGACTACCTCAAGCGCACGCCCGCCGTCCGCGACGTGGTGGTCTCCGGCGGCGACCTGGCGAACATGCCGTGGCCGCGGCTGGAGGCGTTCCTGCTGCGGCTGCTGGAGCTGGAGTCCGTACGCGACATCCGGCTGGCCACCAAGGCGCTGGTCGGGCTGCCGCAGCACTGGCTCCAGCCGGCCGTGGTCGAGGGCGTGGGCCGGGTGGCCGCCGTCGCGCGGGCCCGCGGGGTGAACCTGGCCGTGCACACCCACGCCAACCACGCCCGCTCGGTGACGCCGCTGGTCGCCGAGGCGGCCGGGGCCCTGCTCGCGGCCGGCGTGCGGGACGTGCGCAACCAGGGCGTGCTCATGCGCGGCGTGAACGCCACCCCGCACGACCTGCTCGACCTGTGCTTCGCCCTGCACGGCGAGGCCGGGATCCTGCCCTACTACTTCTACGTCTGCGACCTGATCCCCAACGCCGAGCACTGGCGCACCCCGCTGCACCAGGCCCGGCGCCTCCAGGAGGCCATCATGGGCCACCTGCCCGGCTACGCCACGCCCCGGATCGTGTGTGACGTGCCCTACGTCGGCAAACGCTGGGTGCACCAGGCCGCCGCCTACGACCGGGAACGCGGCGTCTCGTACTGGACCAGGAGCCACGGGATCGGGCTGGAGCCGCCCGGCCCGGCGCGCCGCTTCCCCTTCTACGACCCGATCGACACCCTGCCCGAGCCCGGCCGCCGCTGGTGGGCGAGCCAGAAGGGAGAGTCATGAGCTCGTTGCGCCGTTTGTGCTGGATCTTCCCCGACCGGGAGTCCACCCGGGCCACCGCGATGTGGCACCCGTTCTTCTGGGACCTGTACGAGGAGGTCGCCGCCGAGCTCGGCCTGCGCTGGACCAGGAACTCCCCGGACTCGGTCACCGTGGACGCCCTGGAGCCCGGCCGGCCCCGCGTCTTCGTGGACGACGAGCCCGTCACCCCCGAGGACACCCTCTTCATCACCGCCCTGTACTCCCTGCCCTACCAGTCCATGGACGTCTTCAACCAGTACGCCCTCTACGCCGTGCTGGAGGAGGCCGGCTTCTACCTGCCGTTCCCGCCGTCCCTGTCGCCGGTGGCCAACGACAAGCTGGCCACCGTCCTGCGGCTGCGCGACTCGCCCGTGCCGCCGATCCCGACCCTGCGCATCGGCACCGGCCGGGACACCAGCAAGCACCTGTACGAGGCCGCCATCGCCGGCCTCACCTACCCGGCCCTGGTCAAGCCGGCCGGCTGGTGCGGCGGCGGCGGGGTGAACCTGGCCCGCGACTCCGAGGAGCTGCGCGGCCTGGCCAGCCTCGCCCAGGGCGGCGACACCACGCTCGTCGTCCAGCCCTACCTGGGCGACGGCACCGTGGACTACCGCGTCTACGTCGTGGACGGCGAGCCGTACGCGGTCATGAAACGCATCCCGGAGCCGGGCTCGCCGGTCGCCAACGCCAGCAGGGGCGGCACGATGGAGTTCCCGCCCGTGCCGCCCGAGCTGGCGGCGGCCACGGCGTACTTCTACGAGCGGCTGCCCATCCCGTTCTTCTGCGTCGACTTCCTGCACGACGGCGAGCGCTACTGGTTCTCCGAGCTGGAGCCCGACGGCGTGATCGCGCCCGACCTCGGCGACCCCGCCCGCACCCTCCAGCGCGACGTCACCCGCGCCCGCTGGACGGCCTACCGCGACGGCCACACCCGCTTCCTCAAAGACCGCCACCCGCACGACGGCCTTCCGCAAGACCGTCTTCCGCACGACCCCGAGAGCTGGTGACCCCCATGACCGAATCGTTCTCGCTGACGTCCGCGGCGGCCGAGCCGCTGCTGCGCGTCCCGAGGCGCTCGCTGGAGCGGCTGAGGAGCGTGCCCGCGCTCGCGCCGCGCTACGAGGGCCACGAGAAGGTGCTCACGCTGGAGGACCTGGCCGTCCTGCCGCCGCTGGTCAAGGACGACCTCAACGTCGCGCTCGCGCACCTGGAGCCCAAGGCGGGACAGGGCGCGACCTGGCTCTTCCAGAGCGGCGGCAGCACCGGCGCGCCCAAGGTCGGCTACGCCCCCACCGGCTTCTACATGGACGGCGTGCACCGCCACTGGCAGCCGCTCGAACCGGACGACGTCTTCGTCAACGCCTGGGGCGCCGGCCGCATGTGGGGCGCCCACTTCCTGGCCGCCGCCTTCGCCGACCTGTCCGGCTGCCGGGTCATCGCCCTGGGCTCGGTCGGCAAGGAGGAGTACGGCGACTGGCTCGGCTTCTTCGCCGACCGGAAGGTGACCGCGTTCGGCGGCACGCCCAGCGTCCTGCGGCTGTGGTTCGCCCACGCCCGCGCGGCCGGCCTGCGCCTGCCCGCGCTGCGCAAGGTGCTCTGGCTGGGCGAGGCCTGGCATCCCCAGCTCGACGAGGACCTGGCCGAGGTCGCGCCGGACGCCCGCCGCTGGGGCATGTTCGGCAGCACCGAGACCTGGGTCGCCGCCACCAACACCCCGGACTGCCCGGCCGACGTCTTCCACCCGCTGCCCGACCAGCTCGTGCACAGCGACGCCGACGAGCTGCTGGACTTCACCACGCTCAACCCCGACATGCTCAACCCGGTGCTGCGTTACCGCACCGGCGACGCCGGCCGCCTCGTCTCCTGCCCGTGCGGCCGGGACGACAGGGCGCTGCGCGTCCTGGGCCGCCGCGACTCGGTCGTCCAGGTGCGCGGCCTCGGCCTGCACGTGGACGACGTCGTCGCCCAGGCCGAGCGCGAGCCCGGCGTGCTGCGCGCCCAAGTCCTGATCACCGAGCGGCAGGGCCGGGTCTCCGGCGTGGACGTGCTGCTGCTGACCGGCCCCGAGACCTCGCCCGGCCTGCCCGAACGGCTGCGCCACGACCTCCTGGCCGCCACCTTCACCCTCAGCACGGCCTTCCAGCACGACCCCGGCTCCTTCCGCGTCCGGACGGTCGACGCGCTGATCGGCAACGACCGCACCGGCAAGACCTCCTCCTTCGTCGTGCGGGAGGAGCAGTGAGGATGCCGGGGTCGCTCGGCCGGGAGTTCGGCCTCTACTGGAGCGGCCAGACGGTGAGCCTGCTCGGCGACCGGATCACCGTGTTCGTCGTGCCGACGCTGATGATCTTCGTGTTGCACGCCTCCGCGCTGGAGGTCGGCGTCGTGGCCATGGCCCAGTACCTGGGCATCCCGCTGCTCGGGCCGATCGCCGGGGTGCTCGTGGACCGGTGGGACAAGCGGCTGACCATGGTCGTGTGCGACCTCGTCCGGCTGGCGGCGGTGGGGGTCATCCCGGTCGCGTACTGGTGCGGGGTGCTCTCGACGCCGGTGCTGTTCGTGTGCGTGGCGCTGATCAGCGGCGCGACCATCTTCTTCAACATCGGCTACCTCGTCGCCGTGCCGACCACCGTGCCGCAGGACCGGCTGGTGCGGGCGTACTCGCGGCTGGAGGGCAGCAGCACGGTGTCGGAGGTGGCCGGGCCGTCGATCGCGGCGGGCCTGTACCACCTGCTCGGCGTCGCCTCGCTGCTCGTGGACGCGGCCAGCTACCTGGTCTCGGCGGCCTGCCTGCGGGCCATGAAGCCGTGGGGCGTCACGACCGGGGAGCGGGTGCCGGTGCGCTCGCGGCTGATGCTCGGCTTCCGGCTGAACTGGGCAGACCCGGTGCTGCGCCGGGTGGTGCTGGCCGCGGTGGTGCTCAACTCGGGCGGGCCGGTCTTCGTCACGGTCCTGCCGGTGCTGGCCTACCAGGGGCTCGGCGTCTCGGTGGGCGTGTTCGGCGCGGCGATGTCGGCGGCGGCCGTCGGCGCGGTGCTCGGCGCGCTGGCCGCCCCGAAGATCAGCGACCGGCTCGGCCTCGGCCGGACCATGGCCTGGGCGCTGCTGCTGCACTGCCTGGTCGGCCTCGGCGTGCTGGCCGCGCCCGCGCTGCCCGCCGCGGCGGTGATCGGCGTGACGTTCGGCTGCTACGGCTTCTTCATGTCGTGCATCAACGTGTGCAGCGCGCCGATCCGGCAGTCGCGGATGGCCGCCGAGAACCAGGGCGTCATGCACGCCGCGTTCCGCACGGCGACCTGGGGGGTGATCCCGCTGGCCGCGCTCGCGGGCGGGTCGGCGGTCACCCTGCTGACGCCCGCGCTGGGCGTGCTCGGCGCGGCGCAGGCCGTCATGGCCGGCGGCACGCTGCTGGCGGCGTTCTCGTTCCTGCCCGCCTCGGGGATCCAGGCCCACATGGACCGGGCCGAGCCGCGGGCGCACCTGGCGGGGAGCGCGTCATGACGACTGTGCTGATCACCGGGACCTCGTCGGGGATCGGGCTGGCCACCGCGGTGACCGCCGCACGGGCCGGGCTGACGGTGGTGGCCACCATGCGCGACCTCGGACGCGACGGCGACCTGCGCGCGGCGGCCGACCGGGCCGGCGTCACCCTGGACGTCCGCCACCTCGACGTCACCGACCCCGCCTCGGCGCGGGCGTGCGTGAAGGGCGTGCGCGAGACGTACGGAGGGCTGGACGCGCTGGTCAACAACGCGGGCGTGTCGAACTTCGACCCGACGATGGAGATGTCCACGCCGGAGGCGCTGCGCGCCAACTTCGAGGTCAACTTCTTCGGGGTGATCGAGGTCAGCCGGGTGGCGATGCCGCTGCTGCGGGCCGCCGGAGGGCGTCTGGTGACGGTCGGCAGCGTGCACGGCGTCGTGGGCCAGCCGTTCAACGAGGCGTACGCGGCGGCGAAGGCGGCGGTCGAGGGGTTCATGGAGAGCCTGGCGCCGGTCGCGGCCGCGCACGGCGTACGGGTGAGCGTGGTGGTGCCCGGCTTCGTCTCCGACACCCGGTTCGGGATTTTTCCGGACATCAACCGGAAGACCATCCGGGCCGCCTCCGGCCCGTACGCCCCGGCCTTCGACGCCTACCTCGACTGGGTGTGCGGCCCCGGCTGGGAGGGCGCCGGCCAGACCTCCTGGCAGGTGGCCGACGTGATCGTGGCCGCGCTGACCGCCGCCGACCCGCCCTTCCGCATCCCGACCGGGCCCTGGGTGTCGCGGTACGTGGCCGGCAAGCTCGCCGACCCCGACGGCTCGGCCGTCCAGGCCATGGCCAGGACCTGGCTCGGAGCCACCCCATGACCGCCCCCGCGCCCGACCCCGCAAAAGGCCCTGCGACCGACCCCGCGGCCGGACCCGATCCGGCCTGCCGGGCGCTCGGCATCGCGCTGGAGGAGGCCGCAGGCGGCCGGGCCCGGCTGCGCATGCGCGTCACCGAGGACATGGTGAACGGGCACGGCGTCGCCCACGGCGGCTACCTGTTCCTGCTCGCCGACGCCGCCTTCGACCACGCCTGCAACAGCCGCGGCCCGGTCATGCTGGCCCACAGCGCCCAGGTGACGTTCCTGCGCCCGGTGGCGGCCGGCGACGTGCTGGTGGCCGAGGCCACGGAACGGGCAAGACACGGTCGGCACGGCGTCTACGACGTCACCGTGCGCCGCCCGGCCGGCGAGGTCGTCGCCGAGTTCCGCGGCCACGGCGTCGTGGTCGCCGGCCGTCCCACCAACGAAGGGAGAACCTCATGAACCGGCGGACCGGACGCTGGATCGAGCACTGGGAACCCGAGGACCCGGGCTTCTGGGCGGCCGTCGGACGCCGCGTCGCCACCAGGAACCTGATCTTCTCCATCTTCGTCGAGCATCTCGGCTTCGCGGTGTGGCTGCTGTGGAGCGCCGTCGTCGTCCTGCTGCCGAAGGCGGGCTTCCCGTTCACCGTCGACCAGCTCTTCTGGCTGGTCGCGGTGCCGAACCTGGTCGGCAGCACGCTGCGGCTGCCCTACACCGCGACCCGGGCGCGGGCCGGCTGGAGATCCGGCGGCGGCTCGGCTACCTGCCG
>NZ_JBSFGJ010000168.1:0-18853 GCF_053596515.1 Nonomuraea sp. NPDC001684 | reverse complement strand
CCTTCCTCGGCGGTTCTGGCCAAGAGAACTTCGCAAGCGAGGGTAAAGCACTTCCCAAGCGAGAATCGATATCTTCTTCTCATGCCGGAACAGCAGACACGCCTGCTCGCGGAGCGCTACGAGCTCATCGCCCCGCTCGGCCGGGGCACGATGGGGACCGTGTGGCGCGCCCGCGACCGCGCGCTCGGGCGCGAGGTGGCGGTCAAAGAGATCCGCCAGGACCAGGGGCTCACCGAGGACCAGCGGGCCGAGCTACGCGAGCGCATGGTCCGCGAGGGCCGCATCGCCTCGCGGATCAACCACCCGTCCGTCGCCGCCATCCACGACGTGCTCATCCAGGACGACAGCCCCTGGATCATCATGGAGCTCATCGAGGCGCGCTCCCTGGAGCAGGTGATCGAGGAGGAGGGCCCGCTGCCGCCGCGGCTCGTGGCCGAGATCGGCGTCGACCTGCTCGGCGCGCTGCGCGCCGCGCACTCCCAGGGCATCACGCACCGCGACGTCAAGCCGGGCAACGTGCTCATCACCGAGAGCGGCCGGGTGGTCCTGACGGACTTCGGCATCGCCAAGGCCGAGGGCGACTCGCGGCTCACCAAGACGGGCATGGTGATCGGCTCGCCCGGTTACACGGCCCCGGAACGCGCCAGGGGCGAGTACACCGGGCCCGAGTCCGACATCTGGTCGCTGGGGGCGACGCTGTACTTCGCGGTCGAGGGGCGGCCGGCGTACGAGCGGGCCACGATCGCCGAGACGCTGGCGGCGCTGCTCAGCGAGAGCGCCGACCCGCCCACGCAGGCCGGTCGGCTGCGGCCGGTGCTGAACGGGCTGCTCAACAAGGACTACCGGCAGCGGCTCAGCGCCGCCAAGGCGGAGACCCTCATGCGGATGGTCGCCGACACGCCCACGAGCGAGATGCCGGCGCTCACGGCGGAAGCCCTGATGGCCCAGGAGGCCGCGTTGCCCGACCCCTTCACCGACTCCGGCCCACGGCGTCCCGCCGGCCCTCAGGGGCGCCCTTCAGGGCCGCAGGAGCCCGCCCGTAGCCCGCTGGGGGCGCCGACGATGCCCCAGAGCACCGCACCGGGCCGGCCGCCGCAGGCCGCGCGCCCGGCGCAGCCGCCGCAGACGGGTGACGCCGGCGACGAGGGCGGCTTCGACCCCGACCGGACCGTCAGCGTCATGCGTCCCAAGGGGCCGTTCCCGCCGGGGCCCGAGCAGGGCGGCGACCGTTCGCCGCAGCCCCCCGACGACGAGGGGACCGTCACGACCAGGCACATCGCCACGCCGCGGAGCGGCTCCCCCGGCCAGCAGGTCTACCCCCCGGCGCAGCAACCGCCGCACGCCGCGCGGCAGCAGGGCCCGGCACAGCAGGGTCCTGGACAGCAGGGTCCGGGGGGCCCGCAGCAGGGCGGCCCGGTGCCGGGCGGCCCCGGGCAGAGCCGGCCCGGGCAGCCGGTGCCGCCCGCCGCCGGCCCGCACCAGGGCCAGGGCCTCGGGACCGACCTGTTCGCCATCGCAGGGCCGCCCGAGAAGCCGCAGGCGGGCAACCGCAACGGCATGCTCGTGCTGATGGCCGTGGCGGCGGCCGCCGCGGTCGTGATCGCCGTCCTCATCGTGGCGCTCATCTCCAGCTGAGCGAGCCCGTCTTCGGTACGACGGCCCGTCCCCGCCCGGGGCGGGCCGGCCCCGGACTGATCGCCCGGCCGTGGGACAGACTGGAGTCATGAGCGAGTTCAGAATCGAACATGACTCGATGGGCGAGGTCCGGGTGCCGGCGGGAGCGCGGTGGCGGGCCCAGACCCAGCGGGCGGTGGAGAACTTCCCGGTCTCGGGACGGCCGCTCGAACCGTCCCACATCGCCGCGCTCGGCCTGATCAAGGCGGTCGCCGCCGAGGTCAACGGCGAGCTGGGCGTGATCGACAAGGATCTGGCCGAGGCCGTCGCGCAGGCCGCCGCGGACGTCGCCGACAACGAGCACGACGCCCACTTCCCCATCGACGTCTTCCAGACCGGCTCGGGCACCTCGTCCAACATGAACGCCAACGAGGTGATCGCGACGCTGGCCGAGGAGCGGCTGGGACGGCCGGTGCACCCCAACGACCACGTGAACGCCTCCCAGTCGTCCAACGACGTCTTCCCGACCTCGATCCACGTGGCGGCCGCGATCGAGGTGACCTTCCACCTGCTGCCCTCGCTCGCCCACCTGGCCGAGACGCTGCACGCCAAGGAGGCCGAGTTCGCGCAGGTGGTCAAGTCGGGCCGGACCCACCTGATGGACGCCACGCCGGTGACCCTCGGGCAGGAGTTCGGCGGGTACGCCGCCCAGATCGACCACGGCGGCACCCGCGTGCGCACGGCGCTGAACCACGTACTGGAGCTGCCCCTGGGCGGGACGGCGGTCGGCACGGGCATCAACACGCCGCCCGGCTTCGCGCAGCGGGCGATCGCGAAGCTGGCCGAGGCGACCGGCATCCCCTTCCGCGAGGCCGCCGACCACTTCGAGGCCCAGGGCGCCCAGGACTCCATCGTGGAGCTGTCCGGGCAGCTCAAGGTGGTGGCCGTGTCGCTCAACAAGATCGCGAACGACCTGCGCTGGATGGGCTCGGGCCCGCGCGCCGGGCTCGGCGAGATCAACCTGCCGGACCTCCAGCCGGGCTCGTCCATCATGCCGGGCAAGGTCAACCCGGTGATCCCGGAGGCCACGGCCATGGTCGCGGCGCAGGTCATCGGCAACGACGCGGCGATCACCTTCGCCGGGGCCTCGGGCAGCTTCGAGCTGAACGTGCAGCTCCCGGTCATCGCCCGCAACATCCTGGAGTCGATCAGGCTGCTGGCGAACGTGTCCAGGCTGCTGGCCGACCGCTGCGTGGCCGGCATCACGGCCAACGTCGAGCGCCTGCGCGAGTACGCCGAGTCCTCCCCCTCGATCGTCACCCCGCTCAACCGGCACGTCGGCTACGAGGAGGCGGCCAAGATAGCCAAGCAGGCGCTGGCCGAGCGCAGGACCATCAGGGAGGTCGTCGTCGAGCGCGGCCACGTCGCCGACGGCACGCTGACCGAGGAGCAGCTCGACGCCGCCCTCGACGTGCTGTCCATGACCCGGCCGCCGACGGAGGGGTGATCCACATAGGTCGGCTCGGATCTATGTCGGCCGCACCCATGCGTCCCGGCGCGGCGAGCGCCTAGGGTTCGGAGTATGGCGAAGGAGCTGACTGGGCGGACCGCGCTGGTGACGGGGGCTGGGGGCGGCATCGGCGCCGCCTGCGCCCGGCGACTGGCCGCCGCGGGTGCCAAGGTCCTGGTGGTCGACAGGCAGGGCGAGGCGGCCGGGAAGGTGGCCGCGGAGGTCGGCGGGGTCGCGGTGGTGGCCGATCTGAGCGATCCGGCCTTCGCGGCGTCGCTGCCCGACGAGCCGGTGGACATCGTGGTGAACAACGCCGGGTTCCAGCACGTGGCGCCGGTCGAGGACTTCCCGCCGGAGGTGTTCTCCGCCATGATGCGGGTGATGGTGGAGGCGCCGTTCCTGATCGCGCGGCGGGTGCTGCCCGGCATGTACGCCCGGGGGTGGGGACGGTTCGTGAACATGTCGTCGGTGCACGGGTTGCGGGCCTCGCCGTACAAGTCGGCGTACACGACGGCCAAGCACGCGCTGGAGGGGTTCTCCAAGGTCGTCGCGCTGGAGGGGGCGGCCCACGGGGTGACGTCCAACTGCGTGTGCCCGGCGTACGTGCGCACCGCGCTGGTCGAGGCGCAGATCGACGACCAGGCCCGGGTGCACGGCATCGGCAGCGACGAGGTCGTCGAGAACATCATGCTCCAGCCGGCCGCGATCAAGCGGCTGATCGAGCCCGAGGAGGTCGCCGAACTGGTCGCCTACCTCTGCGGCCCGCACGGCTCCTTCATCACCGGCACCTCCCTCCCGGTAGACGGCGGCTGGACGGCCCATTAGTGAGCACCCACTTCCTTGAGTTGCTGGCGCGGGAGGCGTCGGCGGTCGAGTTCGAGGGGCCGATCGTGGAGGCCAGGGCGCAGGGCGCCGATCCGGCCACGATCGAGGAGCTGGAGCAGGCCAAGGTCGAGGCGCTGAAGGTCAGGGCGCTGCTCAGGCGGCGGGCCAGGCGCGAGGCCGAGCTGTCGGCGCTCTACGACACCGCCGGCGACCTGGCCGCGCTGCGCGACCTCGACGCCGTGCTCGAAGCCATCGTCCACCGGGCCAGGCAGTTGCTCGCGACCGACATCGCGTACATGACGTTGCACGACCCCGAGCAGGGCGACACGTACATGCGGGTCACCGACGGGTCGATCTCGGCCAAGTTCCGGGCGCTCAGGCTGGCCATGGGCGCCGGGCTGGGCGGGCTGGTCGCGCAGACGGCCACCCCGTACGCGACCGCCGACTACTTCGCCGACGCCAGGTTCCGGCACAAGGGTCACATCGACGAGGCCGTCAAGGAGGAGGGCCTGGTCGCGATCCTGGGGGTGCCGCTGCGCCTGGGCCAGCGGGTGATCGGCGTGCTGATGGCGGCCAACCGCAGCGCCAGGCCCTTCCACCAGGAGGAGGTCTCGCTGCTGGCGAGCCTGGCCGCGCACGCCGCCGTCGCCATCGACAACGCCCGGCTGCTCCAGGAGACCAGGAACGCCCTGGAGGAGCTCTCCCAGGCCCACCGCACCGCCAGGGCGCACGGCGAGGCCGTCGAGCGGGCCGCGCTGGCCCACGACCGGATGACCTCGCTGGTGCTGCGCGGCGGCGGCATCGAGGACGTCGCCGCCGTGGTGACCGAGGTGCTCGGCGGGTCGCTGGCCGTGCTCGACGACCTGGGCCGGCCGATCACCGGCGACGTGGGCGAGCTGGACGCCGGGGTGTTCGAGGCGGCGCAGGCGTCCAGGGCGCTGGGGCGTACCGTGCGCAGGGGCGACCAGCTGATCGCGTCGGTGGACGTCGGCGGCGAGCCGTTGTGCACGCTCGTCCTGCGCAGCGACGACGCCGACGAGCGCATCCTGGAGCGGGCGGCGCTGGTGTGCGCGCTGCTGCTGCTGTTCAGGCGGAGCGTGGCCGAGGCCGAGGGCCGGGTCAGGGGCGAGCTGCTGGAGGACCTGATCTCGCGGCCGGACTCGCCGGGCCTGGCCGACCGGGCCCGGCGGCTCGGCGTGGACCTGCGCGCGCCGCACGTCGTGGTGGTGGCCAGGCACGGCGGCCAGCGGGAGCGGGCGGCGTTCTGGGCCTCCTCGCACGCCACGGTCCGGCACGGGCTGGCGGCGGGGCGCGGCGACGAGGTGGTGCTGCTGCTGCCGGGCGTGGACGCGGGCGGTCTGGCCCAGCGGGTGGCGGCCGAGCTGAGCGCGTCCCTGCACAGCCCGGCGACGGCGGGCGCCTCCCCCGCCCGCCTCCCCGAAGCCTCACCCGGCGGCCCGCCGGGCGCGCCGGCAGGCGGCTCAGGAGGCAGCGCGACCAGCGGATCGGCGGGCGGATCGGCGGGCGCGCGGGACGTCGCGGAGGCGTACCAGGAGGCGCGGCGGTGCGCCGAGGCGCTGCTCGCGCTCGGCCGGGCCGGCGACGGCGCGAGCCCCGCCGAGCTGGGCTTCGTCGGGCTGCTCGTGGGCGACGGCCGCGACGTGCGCGGCTTCGTCGGCCGCGTGGTCGGCGCGGTGATCGACTACGACGCCCGCCGCGGCACCGCGCTCACCGACACCCTGTCGGCCTACTTCGGCACGGGCGGCTCACCCTCCCGTACGGCCGAGGCCATGCACATCCACGTCAACACCGTCACCCAGCGCCTCGACCGGATCGGCAAGCTGCTCGGCGACGGCTGGCTGGAGCCCGAGCGCGCGCTGGAGATCCAGCTCGCCCTCCGCCTGCACCGGCTCGGCCACACATCCTCCCGGCAGACTGTGGGTCCTGGCCCCATATAAGTGACGCCGGTCACTCTTTACCGTGACCGGCATGGCCACTTCCATCAAGAGGATCGTCGCCGCGAGCCTGATCGGCACCACCATCGAGTGGTACGACTTCTTCCTGTACGGCTCGGCAGCCGCTCTCGTGTTCAACAAACTCTTCTTCCCCGAGTCCGATCCGCTGACCGGCACGCTGCTGTCGTTCCTCACCTACGCCGTCGGATTCGTCGCCCGCCCGCTCGGCGGCCTGGTCTTCGGCCACTTCGGCGACCGGGTGGGCCGCAAGACCCTGCTGGTGGTCAGCCTGCTGATGATGGGCGCCGCCACGTTCCTGATCGGCTGCCTGCCGACGTACGCCACGCTCGGCTCGTCGGCGGCGCTGCTGCTGACCGCGCTGCGGCTCGTGCAGGGCTTCGCGCTCGGCGGCGAGTGGGGCGGCGCGGTGCTGATCGTGTCCGAGCACGGCGACACGAAGCGCCGCGGGTTCTGGGCCTCCTGGCCACAGGCGGGCGCGCCCGGCGGGAACCTGCTGGCCACGGGCGTGCTGGCGGTGCTGGCCGCCTGGCAGTCCGACGAGGCGTTCCTGTCGTGGGGCTGGCGGATCCCGTTCCTGCTGTCGGGGGTGCTGGTGATGGTCGGGCTGTGGATCCGGCTGACGATCAGCGAGTCGCCGGTGTTCCAGCAGGCCGAGCCGGAGCTGACCGCGCCGATCGTGGGCGTCCTGCGGCACCACTGGAAGGACGTGCTCACCGCCATCGGCGCCCGGCTGGCCGAGAACATCTCGTTCTACCTGCTGACGGTGTTCGTCATCACGTACGCGAAGAACGCCAAGATCGACAACTCGACGGTGCTGACCGCGGTGCTGGTCGCCTCGGCGATCCACTTCGTCACGATCCCGATGTGGGGCGCGTTGTCGGACCGGGTCGGCCGCCGTCCGATCTACCTGGCCGGGGCCGCCGGGATCGGCGTGTGGATCTTCGCCTTCTTCCCGCTGGTGGACACCGGCAACTTCCTGGCGATCACCCTCGCGGTCACCGTCGGCCTGCTCTTCCACGGCATGATGTACGGCCCGCAGGCGGCCTTCTTCTCCGAGCTGTTCGGCACCAGGACGCGCTACACCGGCGTGTCGATCGGCGCCCAGCTCTCGGCGATCGTGGCCGGCGCGCTGGCCCCGCTGATCGCGGTGGCGCTGCTCAAGAGCTACTCCAGCAGCGTGCCCATCTCGGTCTACCTTGGCCTGGCGGCGGTGCTCACGCTGGTCGCCGTCTACACCGCCCGCGAGACCCAGGGACGCGACCTGGCCGAGAGGATCCACGCGCGATGAAGGTCACCACCCCCCGCCTCACGCAGCACGTCCTGACCGTCGAGGGCCGGACGTCCGGCGAGCCCGTGCTGTTCGTGCACGGCAACGTCTCCTCCGGCGCCTTCTGGCGCGACAGCATGGCCGCGCTGCCCGCCCGCTACCGCCCGCTCGCCCCCGACCTGCGCGGCTTCGGCGACACCGACCCCGAGCCGGTGGACGCCACCAGGGGCCTGCGCGACTGGTCCGACGACCTGGCCGAGCTGGTCGAGGCCCTCGGGCTCGACGGCGTGCACCTGGTCGGCTGGAGCCTCGGCGGCGGCGTCGTCCTGCAGCTCCTGCGCGACCGTCCGGAGCTGGTCAGGAGCGTCACGCTGGTCAACCCGATCTCCCCGTACGGCTTCGGCGGCACCGAGGGCCCGGACGGCACGCTCACCCACCCCGACGGCGCGGGATCGGGCGCCGGCGCGGCGAACCCGGACTTCGTGGCCCGGCTCAAGGCGGGCGACATGTCGGATGAATCTCCCACGTCCCCCCGCAACGTGCTCCGCACCGGCTACGTCAAGCACCCGCGAATCCCCGACGAGGACTTCTACCTGCGGTCCATGCTCACCACCCGCGTGGGCGAGGCCAACTACCCGGGCGACGCCGCCGGCTCCCCCGCCTGGCCCGGCGTGGCCCCCGGCAAGCACGGCGTGCTCAACGCGTGCGCCCCCACCCACTTCCGCCTGGACGACCTGCACGAGATCGGCCCCAGGCCGCCCGTCCTGTGGATCAGGGGCGCCGACGACGTGATCGTCTCCGACACCTCGCTGTTCGACCTGGCCCACCTGGGCGCGATCGGCGTCGTGCCCGGCTCCCCCGGCACCCCGGCCCAGCCGATGGTGACCCAGACCAGGGCGGTGCTCGACCGCTACGGCCGCTACCGCGAGGTCGTGCTGGACGACTGCGGCCACAGCCCCCACCTGGAGCGGCCCGCCGAGTTCGGCCGCCTGCTGGCCGAGCACCTGGAGGAGGTCTGATGCTCGTCGCCCTCACCCTGGTCGCGAGCCTGCTCACCGCCCCCGCCGCGGGCGAGCTGACCGTGCCCGGCGCGGAGAAGCTGATCAGCGCCACCCTCGACGACCTGACCACGGCCGGCACCACGCTCACCGGCCACACCGACCCGGCCGACTGGGCCGGCCTGCACTCCAAGGCCACCGTCAACCCGACCGGCGTGCCCGGCATCCAGCTCGACGGCTACTTCCCCGACACCTCCACCGGCAACGCCACGCACGGCTGGAACCACGACTCCCAGTTCGTGATCAGGCTGCCCGACCGGTGGAACGGCGGCCTGGTCGTCAGCGGCACCCCGGGCAACCGGGAGCAGTACGCCAACGACTACACGATCTCCGACTGGGTGCTGTCCAAGGGCTACGCGTTCGCCGCCACCGACAAGGGCAACGTGGGCGTCACCTTCCACGAGGACGGCCGCCGCCCCGGCGACGCCATCGCCGAGTGGAACGAGCGCGTCACCCAGCTCGCCGTGGCCGCCAGGTCCGTGGTCAGGCAGCGGTACGGCCGCCCGCCGGCCCGTACGTTCATGGCCGGCCTGTCCAACGGCGGCTACCTGGTCAGGTGGCAGCTGGAGAACCGCGGCTGGCTCTACGACGGCGGCGTGGACTGGGAGGGCACGCTCTTCCGGGTCAAGGGCGACAACCTGCTGAACTTCCTGCCGCCCGCGCTGAAGGCGTACCCGGACGAGGCGGGCGTGCGGGCGGCCGGGTTCGCGCCGGGGTCGGAGTTCCTGTGGCCCTTCCACCGGCAGTACTACTGGGAGCTCACCCAGCAGCTCTACCAGAAGGAGCTGGACCCGTCCTACGCGGGCGCGGCGGCCGACTACGACTACGACGCGCGCCGGCCGTACGCCGCGATGGCCAGGATCGGGCTGACCGGCAGGATCACCAAGCCGCTGATCACGATCCACGGGACGCTCGACTCGCTGCTGCCGATCTCCCGCGACTCCGACGTCTACGCCAGGATGGTCGGCCCTCACCGCCCGTTCCGCTACCACCGGATCGAGGGCGGCAACCACCTCGACAGCCTCGTCGACGTCTATCCCGACCGGCTCAGGCCCATGCTCCCGGCCTTCAGGGACGCCTTCCAGGAGCTGGAGGGCTGGGTCACTCCTTGAGGTAGCGATGCCTGCCCGCGCGCGCCCAGCGCACGATGTGCCGCGCCCCGGGCAGGCGCCTGCCGAGGCGGTGGAGCGCGGTGTCCCGGCCCATGGGCGAGCGCCGCTGGGGGTCCACCGCGACGGCCGGGCGCGTCTCGACCCGGCCGCGGCGCACCTGGAGGCCGAACCGCAGCCCGATCTCCTCGTCGGACGAGCGCAGCGACGACAGCCAGGCGCCCGGCCCGAGCTGCTCCTCGCTCGGCATGTGCCGCCTGACCGGGATCTTGGCGACGAGCTGGCCGGCGAGCTTCCCCGGCACCCCGGCCTCGACCAGCGCGGGCGCGCACACCTCGCGTTCCCGGCGGCCGGTGCTGCGCAGCACCAGCTCCAGGGGCGGCCCGCCGCTCGGCGGCACGTACGGGACCGGCAGCACGACGTAGACGTGGCCGTCGAGCTGGCGGACGGTCACCCCCGGCGACACCAGCGCGATCGACTCCGAGAACGAGCGCGGCTCGACCGCCAGGCCCAGCTCCCCCTTGTCCGACCAGCACGGCACCACCAGCCGCATCCTGGGCCGCTGGGCCAGCACGCCCAGGCAGTTGAGCGGCCCCTCGGCCCGGCCGACCCGGCTCCTGGCCTGGTTGGCGCCGCTGAACATGCGGACGTGCACCTCCCACTGCCCGGGGCTGAGCGGCTGGCCCATCGCGGCGCTGGTCACGTCCAGGCGGACCTCGCCCCTGATCTGCACGCGGACCCGGCGGCGGCCGTCGGGGAGACGTTCGACGTGCTGGGTGACCGGCAGGAAGTGCACCACGCCGGTCTTGCTGTGCCGGACGTAGACGTCGATCCGGGCCCGCTCGACGTCGGCCGTGATGTCGGTGACGTCGTCGGACAGCAGCTTGGTGTCGGCCGAGCGCGGCGGGATCCAGTGCAGGCGCTCGCCGTCCACGCGGTAGCGGTCGGGCAGGCCGTCGCCGGACATGACCTCCACGGTCAGGCCGAGCACCAGGATGTGGGCGTCCCAGCGCATCTCGGTGAGCTCGGCGCGCAGGCCCGCGCGCCGGGTGGAGTTGGCGAACATGACGATCTGGTCCAGGCGTCCGCTCCGGACGAACGCGGCCACCGCCCGTAGCTGGACGGGCAGGTAGCGGTCGATCCGCTCGGGGAAACGCTCGCCGATGAGCTCCTGGACGACCCGGAAGTGCATGCCCCGGTCCACGGAGGAGTCGGCGAACCTGGCGGTCAGCAGCGGCCTGAGCACGGCCGAGCGGAACCAGTAGGCGTACATGCGGTCGCGCTGGCGGCCGGCGCCGACGTAGGTGTCGATGTCGGTGAGCAGCGTGCTCAGCCCGGCCACGATCACCCGGGGGTCCTCCTCGGGCGCCTCGGGCCGCGGCCCGAGCTGGCAGCAGACCTCCTCGGCCAGGACGGCGATCACCTTGGCCGCGAGGTAGGCCCGCATCACGAACGCCTGCTCGGCCAGCCGGCCGCCGGGCATCCCGAAGCCCAGCTCGTGCTCCTCCAGGAAGGCCCGGCGGTAGAGCTGCTGCGGGACGAGCAGCGTCATCAGGCGCTCGCGCAGGATGTCGGCGCGGGCGCTGCTGCGCTCGAACGCCACCATCGGCGGCCCGTATTCGCGGGCCAGCCGCCCGATCAGCACGTCGGCGTCGGTCTCGACCGCGCGCTCGTGCATGCGGGCCAGCGCGTCGCGGGCCAGCCGGTCGGTCTGGTCGAGGAAGTAGACGTAATCGCCCTCCGCCGCGGCCACGCCCATGTTGCGGCCGCGAGAGGGCGATCCGGTGTGCGGCAGGTGCAGCACGCGGACGTTCTCGCGGAGACCGGCGATGGTGTCCAGCCGTTCCCCGATGCCGTCCGTGGACCCGTCGTCCACGAAGATCACTTCGTAGTCGGCGGCGGGCAACGTCTGCTCCAGCGCGGAGCGGATGCACGCGTCCGCGGTGTCACCCGGGTTGTGGACATTGACGATCACACTGACCTTCACACCCATGCGGCCAGCGTGCGCCGCTCATACACGATCGGGTGAGACGGCTTGCCGATTACAGAAGAAGAGTTTGACCTGTCAGTACCAACCTGTGGACTGCGAGTGCCCCCACGCGCCACAGGGCGTGCCGTAACGGCCCTTGATGTAGCCGAGGCCCCACGCGATCTGGGTGGCCGCATTGGTCTGCCAGTCGCCGCCCGCGCTGGCCATCTTGCTGCCGGGCAGGGCCTGCGGGATGCCGTACGCGCCGGAGTAGCGGTTCATCGCCCGCTCGTTCCAGCCGCTCTCCTTCTGCCAGAGCAGCTCCAGACAGCCCCACTGGTCGGCGCCCCAGCCCTTGGCGGCGAGCATCGACTTGGCGACGGCCTTGTTGCTGCCCGGCGAGGGGTTGCTGCCCGGCGGGAAGTTGGCGGGCGGGAAGCCGCTGCCGCCCGGCGCCTTCTTCGGCACGACCCAGCTGAGCTTCTTGGCGGCGCCGCCGCGGCCCTTCTTGAGCTGGTCGGCCCGCCACGCCTGCTCGGCGGCGTTCTTCAGCGCGTCGGTCTCGGGGTCGGGGGCGAACAGGTTGCCTCCGGCGAGCGCGCCGAGCTGCTCGGCCGTGAACGGGTCGACCGGCGGCTTGTTCGCGTTGTCGACGGCGCGGTAGGCGACGTAACCGCCACCGCCCACGACCACCACCAAGGACACGACGGCGACGGCGATGCGCTTGGGGGTGAAACGCGAAGGCCGGCGGCGCGCCGAGCGAAGGTCATCCTTCGGGGGGCGCTCACTCAACTGCGGACCGGGGCTCACGATCCATGAGCTTGCCCTGTCATAGGGGGTGGTCCGCAACCGGAACGCGGGATTCGGTTGACGTTCTCTTGGCCAACCAGCAGGTAACAACCTTTTTCACGAAAAATTGTGAATTTCGTCACAGACTGATTGGCGCCTCCCTTCGAGCGCCCGCACCGAAGGGAGGCCGCTTTCAGGCTTCCGCCCCATCTTCAGGATCTGATCCGCACCCGGTCACAGTTTGATGACACAACCCGGGTATAGGGGACATGGAATAATAATGTGCGCGTGGCCGGCATCCTCCTTGTAGAAGACGATCCCTCCGTCCGCACAGCCTTGGAGCTGGCGTTGACGCGACAGGGACATTCCGTCACGTCCTATGCGACGGGCGAGGAGGCTCTGGACCACATCCGCGCCCGCCGTCCCGAGATCGCGATCCTCGACGTCATGCTGCCCGGCATCGACGGCGTCGAGGTCTGCCGCCGCATCCGCAAGCTCGACCAGCTCCCCGTCATCCTGCTCACCGCCCGCGGCGACGACCTGGACGTGGTGGTCGGCCTGGAGGCCGGCGCCGACGACTACGTGGTCAAGCCGGTCGAGCCGCGGGTGCTCGACGCCCGCATCCGGGCCATCCTGCGCAGGGCCGAGTCCGCGACCTCCGACCGCATCACCTTCGGCGACCTCGTGATCGACCGGGGGGCGCTCAAGGTGACGCTGGCCAGCAAGGAGATCCACCTGACGCCGACCGAGCTGCGGCTGCTGCTGGAGCTGGTCCGGCATCCCGGCCAGGTGCTCAACCGCCGCTACCTGCTGCGGGTCGTCTGGGACCACACGCACGTCGCCGACTCGCGGCTGGTGGACGCCTGCGTCCAGCGCGTCCGCGCCAAGATCGAGCCGAGGCCGGCCGAGCCCGTCTTCATCCACACCGTGCGCGGGTTCGGCTACCGGTTCAGCCCTCCGTGATCCCGCTGCCCACCGGGCTGCGGGCGCGCCTGGTCATCACCTTCACCCTCGTCGCGGTCACCGCGTCGACGCTGGTCGCCACCATCGGCTTCGAGCTGGCCAAGACCGCGCTCGTGACCAGGGCCGAGACCACCTCCCTCGACCTGGTGACCCGCGAGCTCGGCCGGATCACCTTCCCCGTGGGCAAGCTCAGGCCGGGCGAGGCGGCGCCGTCCATGAAGGAGCTCGACCAGGTCGTCCGCACGCTGTCCAGCCCCGGTCGCAGCGTCCTGGTCGAGTACGGCAACCTGCTGTCCGCCGACGGCCCGATGACCATGAAGGACGTCCCCAACGAGCTGTACGGCCGGGCCAAGCAGAACGTCGTCACCCAGCGCAAGGTGATCGGCAACGAGCTGTGGCTCATCGTCGGCGCCGAGGTCCACCGGTTCGAGCCCGGCGTCGCCCCCGAGGCCACCGGGCTGCGCGCGTTCGTGTTCTTCCCGCTGCACGACGAGGAGAGCCAGCTCACGACGCTGCGCAACACGCTCACCCAGGGCGGCGCGGTGATCGTGCTGATCGCGCTGGTGGTGGCGCTGCTGTCGGCCCGGCAGGTGCTGCTGCCCGTACGGCGGCTCAGCGCGGCGGCGCAGGCGCTCGGCCAGGGCCGGCTGGACACCCGCCTGCCGGTGCACGGCCAGGACGAGCTGGCCGAGCTGACCGCAAGGTTCAACGACGCGGCGGCGGCGCTGGAGCTCAGCGTGTCGGAGCTGCGCTCGCTGGAGGCCATGTCCCGCAGGTTCGTGGCCGACGTCTCGCACGAGCTGCGCACGCCGCTCACCGCCATGACGGCCGTGGCCGACATGCTCTCGGAGGAGGCCGGCCGGCTGCCCGACGCGCCCGCGGAGGCCGTGCGGCTGGTGCTGCGCGAGATCGGGCGCCTGCGCGAGCTGGTCGAGCACCTGATCGAGGTCAGCAGGTTCGACGCCGGCACCGCGACGCTCAACGTCGAGCCCGTGAACGTCGCCGACGCCATCCTGGACTGCCTGGAGGTGCGCGGCTGGAGCGACGAGGTGGACGTGACCGCCTCCCAGGGCCTGACCGTCAATCTCGACCCGAGGAGGTTCGACGTCATCGTGGCCAACCTGGTCGGCAACGCGCTCAAGCACGGCCTGCCCCCGGTGGAGGTCACCGCGCGCGGCACCGAGAACGGCCTGGAGGTGAAGGTGCGCGACCACGGCAAGGGCATCCCCGCCGAGGCGCTGCCGCACGTCTTCGACCGGTTCTTCAAGGCGGGCGCGGGCCGGGCCCGCAGCCAGGGCAGCGGCCTCGGCCTGGCCATCGCCCGCGCCAACGTGCACCTGCACGGCGGCACGATCTCCGTACGCGCCCAGCAGCCGGGCACCCTGTTCACGGTCTGGCTGCCGCACCGATGAAGGCACCGATGAAGGCACCGACGACCGCACCGATGATCGCGCGCCGGGTCCTCGTCGCCGCCGCGGCCCTGCTGGCAGTGGCGGCCTGCGGCATCTCGCCGACCGACGTCCAGACCAAGGGCGCCGCGCCCACCATCAAGCTCCCGCCGCCCTCGAAGACCATCTACCTGATCAGGAACAAGCAGCTCACGCTCGAACCCGCCGACGTCGAGAGCGGCACCGTGGGCAGCCTGCTCGGCGCCCTCTTCGCCGCCTCCGACCAGCCACTCGGCGACCGCACGACCGAGCTGCACGGCCTGGAGTACGTCGGCATGAAGGACTCGCTCGACCCCGTGCAGCGCGACGAGATGCAGCTCCCGCGCACCTCCACGCTGACCGTGTACTTCAAGGGCGACCGGCCGCTGAGCAGGCTCGGCAAGGCCCAGATCGTCTGCACCGCGCAGCAGGACTTCGCGTTCGAGCAGGTGAAGATCGTCCGGGAGAACGACGGCCGCCCCGCCAAGGCGGAGGGGCGGCCGTACACCTGCCGCGAGCTCAGGTGAGCCCGCCGCGGCTCACATCGTGATGTCCTCCAGCATCTCCGTCACCAGGGCGGCGATCGGCGAACGCTCGGACCTGGTGAGCGTGACGTGCGCGAAGAGCGGGTGGCCCTTCAGCTTCTCCACCACCGCCACCACGCCGTCGTGCCGGCCGACCCGCAGGTTGTCGCGCTGGGCGACGTCGTGCGTGAGCACCACCCGGGAGTTGGCGCCGATCCGGCTCAGCACCGTGAGCAGCACCCCGCGCTCCAGCGACTGGGCCTCGTCCACGATCACGAACGCGTCGTGCAGCGACCGGCCGCGGATGTGCGTCAGCGGGAGCACCTCCAGCATGCCCCGGTCGAGCACCTCCTCGATCACCTCGGGCGAGGTGATCGCGCCGAGCGTGTCGTAGACCGCCTGCGCCCACGGGCCCATCTTCTCGCCCTCGGTGCCCGGCAGGTAGCCGAGCTCCTGGCCGCCGACGGCGTACAGGGGACGGAAGACGACCACCTTGCGGTGCTGGCGGCGCTCCAGGACCGCCTCCAGGCCCGCGCAGAGCGCCAGCGCCGACTTGCCGGTGCCGGCCCGGCCGCCCAGCGAGACGATGCCGATCTCCGGGTCCATCAGCAGGTCCAGCGCGATGCGCTGCTCGGCCGAGCGGCCGTGCAGGCCGAAGACCTCGCGGTCGCCGCGGACCAGGCGGACGGACTTGTCCGGCGCCACCCTGCCGAGCGCCGATCCCTTGGCCGACAGCAGCCGCAGGCCGGTGTGCGCGGGCAGTTGCCTGCCCTCCTCCAGGTCGGCCACGCCCTTGTCGAAGAGGGTCTCGACGTCCTCGGCCGTCACCTGCAGCTCGGCCATCCCGGTCCAGCCGGACTCGACCACCAGCTCGGCGCGGTACTCCTCGGCCGCCAGGCCGATCGAGGCCGCCTTGACCCGCATGGGCAGGTCTTTGGAGACCAGCACGACGTCGCAGCCCTCGGCCGCGAGCGAGCGCGCGACGGTCAGGATGCGCGTGTCGTTGTCGCCCAGGCGGAACCCGACGGGCAGGATGGACGGATCGCTGTGGTTGAGCTCAACCCTGATCGTTCCATCCCCTGTCGGCATCGGCTCGTCGAGCCTGCCGTGCTGAACCCGCAGGTCGTCGAGGTAGCGCAGGGCCTTCCTCGCGAAGTAGCCGAGCTCGGGATGGTGCCGCTTACCTTCCAGCTCCGTGATGACCACGATGGGAAGGACGACGTCGTGCTCGGCGAAGCGCGTCAATGCCGCCGGGTCGGCCAGCAGGACCGAGGTGTCGAGCACGTACGTGCGCTTGGCCGGCTGGTGAGTAGGGTTGCTCGAGGACACTGCCACACGTTCTCCCCCGGGCGCCCATAGGTGCGGGCACCCTGCAGACGAGGTGGGAACCGGACCGGACCCGCGTCCCCGACCGCAACCTGCCGGCGGAGCCGGACTCCGGCCCCCCTCAGCAGATGTCGGTGCAAAGGCGGGCCCTCTCCGGGATGCCCGGCCTGTGGCCGGACACTTTCAACGTTACGTCCTGGATACCCGAATGTCGCATCAAGAACCGTAACGCCGGTGTCTCGCAGCGTAATCGCGCAGCGCCCGCAGGAAATCGACCCTGCGGAAGTCCGGCCAGTAAGCCTCGTGGAAGTAGAACTCGGAGTGAGCGCTCTGCCACAACATGAATCCGGACAGACGCTGCTCGCCCGACGTACGGATGAGGAGGTCCGGGTCGGGTTGGCCGCGAGTGTAGAGATGCTCCGCGATGTGTTCGACATCGAGGACCTCCACGAGGTCCTCGATGCTGGCGCCCTTACTCGCATGCTCCTGGAGGAGTGAGCGCACCGCATCGGCAATCTCACGTCTTCCTCCATACCCAACTGCAACGTTCACAATCAGGCCCGGACGGTGTGATGACGCTTCTTTTGCATTTTTCAGGACATTGGCCGTGCGGTCGGGGAGGAGGTCGAGCGCGCCCACCGGGCTGATCCGCCAGCCCTCGTCCACGAGCTCCTGGACCACGTCCTCGATGATGCGCAGCAGCGGCTCCAGCTCCTCGCGCGGCCGGTTGAGGTTGTCGTTGGACAACATCCAGACGGTGACGACCTCGACGCCCGTCTCCCGGCACCAGCCGAGCAGCTCCGAGATCTTGTCCGCGCCCTTGCGGTGGCCGGTCGCCACGTCGCTCATGCCCATGGCGCGCGCCCAGCGGCGGTTGCCGTCGATGATGACCCCGACATGCCGGGGAACGCTGTCCTTGGACAGCTTGGTCTCCAGCCTGTGTTCGTACAGCCGGTAGACCAGGTCGCGCAGGCCCACGGAGTGCCTCCCCAGCGGTGCTGTGCCTTTGGTCGAATGACCCAACAGGCAATTATCACCGCGTTTCGCCCGTGCCTGCTCCCCCAATGGGATTCCTGGCGAGATCTCTTCCACCGAGACACCCCTCGGCTTCATGGACCAGTTCGCGGACGAACTCGGACAACTCCGCCGACGTCAGGACGGCCCTCATGCCCACGCCGGAGGCCCCCCACGCCTCGACGTAGGCCCTGCGGGTCAGCCGCCACTGACCCGGCGCGGGCTGCCAGATGGGGATGGTGCGCAGCTGGCAGCGCAACTCGCCGCCGCCCACCAGCCCCGAGCGGGTGCGGTAGCGGAAGGAGAACAGCTCGCTCTCCGGCTCCTCGTCGGGGAAGCGGTCGTCGGGGTCGTTCCACCGCCGGGCCGCCCCCCTTCCCTGCCGCGCCTCGTCGACCCCGCGCGCCAGGCGCGCGAGCAGCCAGCCGCACCGCTCCCCCACGCTGCCGTACGGCGTGCCGTCGCGATGGAGCTCAAGGGTGATCTCGTACGGCGTGCCGACGGTGTCCGTGCATGCCACCGGCGTGACGGTCAGGTACGATCCATCGACACAGCGTAGTCCCCCCACGCCCTTCCCCGTTTCCGGCGCCAAGTCAGCTAAACCCGTAGAAACCCCTGGCTGTCTCTCCGAGCACCAGGTCCCGGTCGGTTCCGCCGAGCAGCGCGCCGGTGACCTCCCAGACCGTCCGGTAGTCGGCCGCCTGCAGGGCCACCGGCCAGTCGCTGCCGGCCATCAGCCGGTCCGGGCCGAACAGCTCGACGGCGTGCTCCACGTACGGCCGCAGGTCCTCCACCGTCCAGTTCCGGTGGTCGGCCTCGGTGACCAGGCCGGAGACCTTGGCGTACACGTTGGGGAAGCGGGAGGCGCGGGCCAGCCCGCCGGCCCACGGCTCCCACTCGTGGTCCCTGATGCGCGGCTTGGACAGATGGTCGATGACGATCTTCAGGGACGGGTGCCGCCCGGCCAGCGTGACCACGTGGTCGAGGTGCCTGGGCAGCAGCGAGACCACGTCGAACGTCAGCCCGGCCGCCGCGAGCAGGCCCAGCGACTCCAGCACCTCGTCGCGGACCAGCCAGTCGGGGTCGGGCTCGTCGTGGATCAGGTGCCGGACGCCGCGGAACTTCGGATGGGCGGCGTACCGGGCGATCGCCTCGGCGGCCTCGTCCGGGCGTAGCAGCGGGATCCATCCGACCACCGCGCCGACGAACTCGTGGGCGTCGGCCAGGGCCAGCAGGGCGTCGGTCTCGGCGCATGAGTCGGCGGCCTGCACCAGCACCGTCCGACCCACTCCGGCCCGCGCCAGCTCAGGGGCCAGGTCGTGCGGCGCGTACGTCCGGTGGAGCACGCCCGCCTCGGGGGTGAGCCAGGGGTAGTCGCCGGTTTCGACGCTGGGCTCGTCGCCCTCGCAGACGATCCGCGGCGTGCGGCCCCTGGCGGCGAAGAGCCGGTCGAGCAGCCGGCGCTGCCAGTGTCCCTTGCGG
>NZ_JBSFGJ010000167.1:0-18938 GCF_053596515.1 Nonomuraea sp. NPDC001684 | reverse complement strand
GATGAGCAGTCTGCCTGGTAGGACGGCCGCCAGGTCGCCGCCGGAGGCCAGGAGTTCGAGGTGGCTGGGGACGCATTTGACGACACACCGAGCAGCAGGCCGCCGAGCGCAACCGGCTGGCCCTGCAGCTCCAGCAGGCGATCATGCCGCCGAGCCGGGAGCCGCTGGAGGCGTTCGACCTGCAGATCGCCGTGCGCTACCGGCCGGCCGAGAAGGAGCACCTGGTCGGCGGCGACTGGTACGACGCGGTCGTGCTGCCCACCAAGCAGATCCTGCTGTCGGTCGGCGACGTCGCCGGGCACGGCATCGAGGCGGCCACCGGCATGGTCGTGCTGCGCAACGCGCTGCGCGGCCTGGCCGCCACCGGCGCCGGGCCGGGCCAGCTGCTGACCTGGCTCAACCTGGTCGCCCACCACCTGACCGCCAACGTCACGGCCACCGCGATCTGCGGGCTGTTCGACCCCCGCACCCGCGTGCTGCGCTACGCCAGGGCCGGGCACCTGCCGCCCATCCTGGTCCGCGACGGCCAGGCCAGGGAGCTCGACATGACCAAGGGCCTGCTGCTCGGGGCGGTCGCCGAGGCCGAGTACGAGGAGACGCACGTCCAGCTCGCCTCCGACGACATCCTGCTCATGTACACCGACGGCCTGATCGAACGGCGGGACGTCAACCTGCACGAGTCCCAGCAGCGGCTCCTGGACATCGCCCGGCACCCCGCGGCCACCCTGGAGCAGCGCCTCGACCACCTGCTGACGCACAGCAACTCCGACACCGACGACGACACGTGCATCATCGGCGCCCGCCTCCAGTAGCCGTCCGCGCCGCGGCCGGGCGGCCCGGGAGTTTGCCGGGCTTGCGTCTGGTAAGCAACCAGAGCCGGGTCCCCCGCCACGCCACACCCAGGCAGGACTGATCAGACCATGGGCATGGAACCGGAGCTACGCTGTCCCATCAGCACCGATCTCGACGCCATCCGCCGCCTCGTGCGCGACCACGCCGGCCGCGGCGGGCTGTCCGGTGAGCGCCTGGACAACTTCGTGCTGGCGGTCAACGAGGCGGTCACCAACGTCCTCGACCACGGCGGCGGCACCGGCACCGTGCTGGCCCGCACCGACTCCGGCGGCGTCACGGTGGAGATCGCGGACGAGGCCGGCCGGCTCAGCGCGGCCCACCTGGCCGCGGCCGAGCACGGCCGCGCCCACTCGGCGGGGTTCGGCTTCGGCCTGTGGCTGATCCAGCACCTGTGCGACCGCGTCGAGCTCGACCAGAGCCCGCGGGGCTCCCGGTTACGCCTGCACATGAGCGTGCGGACCGCCGCCGACCGGCCGCCCGGCACCCTCGTCCCGCAGGGCTGCGACCCCGTTGACTCCGGCCCGGCCCGGCCGGATTTCCCGGAACCCTAGGATGAGGCAGGTGAAATACATGCTGCTCATCTACAGCAACCCCGCCGCCCAGCAGGCCGTCGCCGACGGGTTCGACCAGGTCATGGCCGAGGTCGACGCGCTCATGGCCGAGCTGGAGGCCAACGGCGAGCTGGCCGGGGGCCAGGCGCTGGGCGACCCCGCCTCCTCCAAGACCGTGAAGGTGCGCGACGGCGTGCCCGCCGTCACCGACGGCCCCTTCCTGGAGGCCAAGGAGTACCTGGCGGGCTATCTGATCGTCGACTGCGCGAGCGTCGAGCGGGCCACCGAGATCGCCGCGCGCTGGCCGGACGCGCGTCTGTGCGCCATGGAGGTGCGGCCCGTCATCGACGAGGTGGCGGAGTGATCGAAGGGCTGCTGCGCGAGCTGGCGCCGCAGGTGCTCGGCGTGCTCGTCCGCCGTTACGAGCAGTTCGACGCCTGCGAGGACGCCGTCCAGGAGGCCCTGCTCGACGCCGCCGTGCAGTGGCCCGACCAGGGCGTGCCGGACAACCCGCGGGCCTGGCTGATCACGGTCGCCTCCCGCCGGGTCATCGACCACTTCCGCAGCGAGAGCGCGCGCCGGCGGCGGGAGGAGAGCGCGGCGGTCGCCGTCCCGGCCGACGAGTTCGTCGAGCCGGCGCCGGGCGAGGAGCGCACGCCGTCCGGCGACGACACGCTGACGTTGCTGTTCCTGTGCTGCCACCCGTCGCTCTCGGAGCCCTCGCAGCTCGCGCTCACGCTGCGGGCCGTGGGCGGCCTGACCACGGCGCAGATCGCGGCGGCGTTCCTGGTGCCGGAGGCGACGATGGCCCAGCGCATCAGCCGGGCCAAGCAGCGCATCAGGTCCACGGGGGTGCCGTTCGGGCCGCCGCCGGAGCCGGAGCGGGCCGAGCGGCTGCGCGTGGTGCTGCACGTGCTCTACCTGATCTTCAACGAGGGTTACACCGCCACCTCCGGGCCGGACCTGCAGCGGCCCGAGCTGACCGGCGAGGCGATCCGGCTGGCCCGGCTCGTCCACCGGCTGCTGCCCGGCGACGGCGAGGTCGCCGGGCTGCTGGCGCTCATGCTGCTGACCGAGGCGCGGCGGGCGGCGCGCACCGGGCCGGGCGGCTCGCTGGTGCCGCTGGCCGAGCAGGACCGCTCGTCGTGGGACCGGCGGCTGATCGAGGAGGGCGTCGAGCTGGTCAGCAAGGCGCTGGCCACCAGCGCGCTGGGCCCGTACCAGTTGCAGGCGGCGATCGCGGCCGTGCACGACGAGGCGCCCACCGCCGCCGAGACCGACTGGCCGCAGATCCTGGCGCTCTACGGCGTGCTGGCCGGGCTGGAGGACAACCCGGTGGTGCGGCTCAACCAGGCCGTGGCCGCCGCCATGGTGCACGGCCCGCGGGCCGGGCTCGACCTGCTCGACGGCCTGGCCGCCGACGACCGGTTGGCGGGCCACCACCGGCTGGCCGCGGTCCGCGCCCACCTGCTGGAGATGGAGGGCGACGCGGAGGGGGCGGCGCTGGCCTTCCGCGAGGCGGCCCGGCGGACGCTCAGTCTGCCTGAGCAGCGCTATCTGGAGGGCAAGGCCGCCCGGCTGGCTTGACAACGATTTTTTTCGGTGCGATCGTTTCAGGCATGCACGAAGTGGCAGCGATCGAAGACGCGGCGGCCGCCGAGGCGTCGCTCGACCCGATGCGGTCGAAGTTGCTGGCGGAGCTGGTCGAGCCGGGCTCTGCCACGTCCCTGGCCGCCAAGGTGGGCCTGGCCAGGCAGAAGGTCAACTACCACCTGCGCACCCTCGAACGCCACGGGCTGGTCGAGCTGGTCGAGGAGCGCAGGAAGGGCAACGTCACCGAGCGTGTCATGCAGGCCACGGCCGCCTCCTTCGTGATCTCCCCCACGGCCCTGGCCGCCGTGCAGCCCGATCCGGCCCGGTCCCCCGACCGGCTGTCGGCGCGCTGGCTGCTGGCCCTGGCGGCGCAGCTCGTCCGCGACGTCGGCACGCTGATCACCGGCGCGGCCAAGGCGCAGAAGAAGGTGGCCACGTTCGCCATCGACGGCGAGGTGCGCTTCGCCTCGGCCGCCGACCGGGCCGCGTTCGCCGAGGAGCTGGCGCAGTGCGTCACCTCGCTGGTCAGCAAATATCATGACGAGTCCGCGGAGGGCGGGCGGGACCATCGTCTGATCGTCGCCGTGCACCCGTCCGTGAAGAAGGGTTCCTGAGGTGGGGCGCGAGTTCGAGATCCCCCTTGAGTCCATGGTCGAGGCGACGCCCGAGCAGGTGTGGGCGGCCATCACCACCGGGCCGGGCATCGACTCGTGGTTCATGGGCCGCAACGAGGTCGAGGGCGGCGCGATCCGCACCGCCTTCGCCGGGGCCGAGCTGCCCGAGTCCAGGGTGACCGCCGAAGATCCGCTCAAGCGTTTCGCCCACTCCGGCGTCCCGGGCCCCGACGGCCGTTTCGTGGCCTACGAGTTCCTGCTGGAGGGCCGCGGCCAGGGCAGCACCCTGGTCCGCATGGTCACCAGCGGCTTCCTGCCCGGCGACGACTGGGAGCAGGAGTACGAGGCGATGTCCACGGGCCTGGCCCTGTTCTTCGCGACGCTGACGGAGTACCTCGGCCACTTCGCCGGCCGGGCCGCGACCCCGCTCACCGAGTCCGGCCCGCCGGTGAGCGACTGGCCGCGCGCCTGGCGGGCCCTGTACGCCGCCCTCGGCGGCCGCCCCGAGCCCGGCGCCACCGTCCGGCTCGCGCCGCCCGGTCTGCCCCCGGTCCAGGGCGTGGTCTACGTCCGCAACGCCCAGAGCGTCGGCGTCCGCACCCCCGACGCCCTCTACCGGTTCGTCCAGGGCATGGGCGGCAGCCTGCTGGCCATGCACCTGCTGTTCGGCGACCCCGCGGGGCAGGCTCCGGCCTGGCGGGCCTGGCTGGAGGATCTGCGGGCATGACGTCCGGATGAACGTGGTGGCGCTGTCCGACACCCACGCGCCCCGGCGGTGGCGCGCCTGCCCGCCCCGGGTGGCCGAGCACCTGCGCGGGGCCGACGTCATCCTGCACGCCGGGGACGTCTGCGTGCGCCCGGTGCTCGACGAGCTGGCCGCCTACGCCCCGGTGCACGTGGTGAAGGGCAACAACGACGGCCCCGACGTGGTGGCGCCGGAGACGCTGGAGCTGACCCTGGAGGGCCTGCGGATCGGGATGATCCACGACAGCGGGCCCGCCAAGGGCCGCCTGGCCCGGCTGCGCCGCCGCTTCCCCGAGGCCGCCCTGGTGGTCTTCGGCCATTCGCACATCCCGCTCGACGAGTCGGGCGAGGGGCTGCGCATCTTCAACCCGGGCTCCCCCACCGACCGCCGTCGCCAGCCGCACGGCACGATCGGGCTGCTGACCGTCGAGGACGGCGTCCTGACCCGCGCGGAGATCGTGCCCGTCAGCTGAGCGGCTCGACGGTGACCGGCACGCCGTTCAGCGCCGCCGTGCCGGTGAGCTCGTCCAGGAGGCAGGGGTCGGTGAGGTCGTTGGCGCTGGCGCCCCCCAGCGTGGCCGCGACCGACAGCAGCACGCCCGGCCGGTCGTGGCCGTAGCCGTGGGGCAGGCTGACCACGCCGGGCATGACGTCCTCGCTCGCGCTGACCTCCACCGTCACCTCGCCGCTGCGGGAGCGCACCCGGACCAGCGCGCCGTCGGTGAGCCCGCGGGCGCGCAGGTCGCCGGGGTGCATGAGCAGGTGGTGCCGGGGGCGGCCCTTGGCCAGCCGGGCGGAGTTGTGCAGCCAGGAGTTGTCGTCGCGCAGGTGCCGGCGGCCGATCAGCAGCAGCCCGGCGGGGGCGGGGGCCAGCAGCTCGGCGCGGGCGCGGGCGAGCCCGTCGAGCAGGACGGGCGGCGCGGCCTGGACGCGGCGGCCCGGCGTGCGCAGCCTACCGGGCAGGCTCGGCTTGAGCGGGCCCAGGTCCAGCCCGTGCGGGTGGCGGCGCAACCGCGCCACGCTCAGCCGGTACGGCCCCGCCCGCAGCCCGAGGTCCACGATCCGCTCCGGCGAGAGCCGCAGCATGAGCCGGTCGGACAGCGACCCGGCCCGGACCAGGCGGCCGTATCGCCGGGCCAGCTCGCGCAGGATCTCCCAGTCGTGCCGGGCGCCGGGCGTCCTGGGCAGCACGGCCGGGGTGTAGCGGGCGTGGTCGCGGACCGCGACCAGGTTGAAGACGAGGTCGTAGTGGTCGCGTTCGAGCAGGTCGGTGGGCGGCAGGATGACGTCGGCGTGCCGGGTGGTCTCGTTGACGTAGAAGTCGAGGCTGACCATGAAGTCGAGTCCGGAAAGGGCCCGCGACAGCTCGTGCCCGCCGGGGGCCGAGCGCACCGGGTTGCCGGCGATGGTCACCAGCGCCCGCACCTGCCCTGCGCCGGGCGTGCGGATCTCCTCGGCGAGCGCCGCGGCGGGCAGCTCGCCGCCGAACTCCGGCAGGCCGCGCACCCGGCTGCGCCACCTGCCCTCGTGGCCGGGGTCGATCAGGCGGTTGCGCACCGGGTCGACGGCCGGCCTGCTCATCAGCGTGCCGCCGGGCCGGTCGAGGTTGCCGGTGACCAGGTTCAGCAGCTGGATCCCCCACTGGCACAGGGTGCCGAACCGCTGGGTGGACACGCCGATCCGGCCGTAGGCGGCGGCGCTGGGAGCGGCGGCGAACTCGGCCGCGACCCGGGTGATCACCTCGACCGGCACGCCGGTGACGGCCGCGGCCCGCTCCGGCGTGAACGCCTCCAGCGCCGAGGCCAGCCGGTCGAGCCCGTCCACGTAGGGCGCGGGACGGGCGGCGCCGCCGGTGACGATCAGGCCGACCATGGCCAGGATGAGCGCGGCGTCGGTGCCGGGGCGGACGAAGTGGTGCTCGTCGGCGAGGCGGGCGGTCTCCGTGCGGCGCGGGTCGAACAGCACCATCCGGCCGCCGCGGGCGCGCAGGTCGCGGATGCGCCGGACGATGCCGGGCGCGCTCATCACGCTGCCGTTGGAGACGGCCGGGTTGGCGCCGAAGGCCAGGAAGTAGGCCGTGCGGTCGATGTCGGGCACGGGGAGCAGCCACTGGCTGCCGTACAGGTGGCGGGCCACGTACTGGTGCGGGAGCTGGTCGAGGGAGGCGGCGGAGTAGCGGTTGCGGGTGCCCAGCAGGCGGGCGAACGGCGGCGCGTGCGTCAGCGCGCCCAGGCTGTGGACCACCGGGTTGCCGAGGTAGACGGCCACGGCGTCGGGGCCGTGCACGATGCGCGTCCCGGCCAGCCGGGCGGCGACCAGGTCGAACGCGTACGCCCAGGGGACCTCGCGCCAGCCGTCCGGGGTGCGGACCACGGGACGGCGCAGCCGGTCGGGGTCCTCGCGCACGTCCTGCAGGGCCACCGCCTTGGGGCACAGGTGCCCGGCCGACAGCGGGTCGTCCTCGTCGCCGCGGATGCCGGTGATCCGGTCGCCGTCCAGGTCGACGCGCAGGCCGCACATGGCCTCGCACAGGTTGCAGGTCGCGAGCCGGGTCACCATGTGACCAGGCTATGAGCGGACGCGTCCGTCCCCGAGCCGCCACCCCGGCGACCGTCCGGCCAGGTCGGCGCGGTGTGCGGGTCAGGCGCCGCGGTCGCGGGTCAGGGCGCCGCCCGCCATCGGCGGCAGGGGCCGGTCGTACAGCCACGCGGTCAGCAGCGCGCCGGCCGGGACGTGCCGCTCGGCGTGCGCGGCGAACTCCCGCGTGGTGACGCTGCCGTACCGGCGGCTGTCGGCCCAGGAGCGCAGGAGCGTGAAGAACGCCTGGTCGCCGGCCGCCCGGCGGAGGGCGTGCAGGGTCAGCGCGCCACGCTTGTAGACGCGATCGTCGAACAGCGCGGCCGGGCCGGGGTCGGCCAGCACGAAGTCCTGCGGCAGCGCGGCGAGCCTGCGGTGCCAGCGCAGCGCGTGCTCGTCCGCGGGCGGGCCGCCCGAGCGCTCCGACCACAACCACTCCGCGTACGTGGCGAACCCCTCCTGCAGCCAGATGTCGGCCCACCCCGCCACGGTGAGGCTGTTGCCGAACCACTGGTGGGCCAGCTCGTGCGCGACCAGCCGCTCGCAGCCGCGCGCGCCGTCGACGTGGTTCCTGCCGAAGATCGACATGCCCTGCGCCTCGACCGGGATGTCGAGGTCGTCGTCGGCCACGACGACGGTGTAGCCGCTGAACGGGTAGGGCCCGAACAGCTCGCCGAACAGCGCCATCATCTCGCCCTGGCGGCCGAAGTCGTGCCGGGCGCGGGCGGCCAGCCGCGCGGGGTGGGCCAGGCGCGTGCCGCCCGCCTCCGAGAGCTGGTAGCGCCCGATCTGCACGCTGGCCAGGTACGTCGCCATCGGCTCGGCCTGCTCGTAGACCCACGTCGTGGTCCCGGACGCCCGCCGCCTGGCGGTGAGCACGCCGTTGGCGATCACCTGGTACGCCGGCGCCGTCGTCACCGAGATCCGGTAGGGGGCCTTGTCGTCCGGCCGGTCGTTGCACGGGAACCAGGAGGGCGCGCCGATCGGCTGACCGGCCACCAGCGCGCCGTCGGTCAGCTCCTCCCAGCCGAGGCCGCCCCACGGGCTGCGCACCGGGACGGGCGTGCCCGCGTACCGCACCTCGACGACGGCCCGCTCCCCGGCGGCCAGCGGGCCGGGCAGGGTGAGGCGCAGCTTGCCCTGGCCGTGCGTGTGGCGGACGGCCCGGCCGGCCACCGTGACGCCCTGGACGCGGAAGTGTCCGAGGTCGAGGCCGAGATCGGCGAGCGGCTCGGCGGCGCGGACCGTCAGGCGGGCGGTGCCGTCGAGCCGGTTGGCCGCGAGCCGGTAGTGCAGCGCCAGGTCGTAGTGCTCGACCGCGTACCGGTGGTCGCCGTGCCCCGGGAAGTACGCCGTCATCGCCACACCGAGACGGGGTTGCCGAACCACCGGCTGCCGCCGGGCAGCGCCTCGCCGCGCATGACCAGGGACGCCGGCCCGACCGTCGTGCCCGCGCCCACCCGCGCGGCGGGCAGGACGACGCCGTGCGGGCCGAGCGTCGCGCCGGCCTCCAGCGTCACCGTGTCGATGCTCATGACCCGGTCGTGGAACAGGTGCGTCTGGAGCACGCATCCCCGGTTGACGCACGCGCCGTCGCCGAGCGTCACCAGATCCGCCTCCGGCAGCCAGTACGTCTCGCAGGTGACCCCACGTCCGATGCGTGCCCCGAGGGAGCGCAGCCACACGTTCAGCGGGGCGGTCCCCAGCCACGGCTGGGCGAACCAGGGCGCGGCCAGCACCTCGACGAAGTTGTCCGCCAGCTCGTTGCGCCACACGAACGAGCTCCACAGCGGCCTGTTCCCGGCCTTGATCCGGCCGACCAGCGCCCATTTGGCGGCCGTGGCGACCGCCGCGGCGAGCACCCCGGCGGCCAGCACCACCAGCCCGCCGAGCGCGGCGGCCACGGCGAAGCCGCGACCGGCGGCCAGCCACTCGAACGCCGCCACCGCCAGCACGGCCAGCGCGACCACGCCCATCGCGGGCACCACCCGGCACACCTCGACCAGCGCCCGCGCCACCCGGTACCGCGCGGGCGGGTCGTAGGTCCTGCGGCGGTCGGCCTCCTCGGCCGTGCGGCGCAGCTCCATGGGCGGCATGCCCACGTACGAGGAGCCCGACTTGGCCTTCTTGGGCGTTGCCGACAGCACGCCGACCAGGCCGTCCTTGGGCACCTTGCGGCCGGGGGCGGTCATCCCGGAGTTGCCGAGGAAGGCGCGCTTGCCGATCCGGGCCGAGGCCAGGCGCATCCAGCCGCCGTCCAGCTCGTACGGGGCCACCATGGTGTCGTCGGCCAGGAAGGCGCCGTCGCCGACGGAGGTCATCGTGGGCAGCGCGAGCACCGTGGACAGCTCGGCGCCGCGGCCCACCTTCATGCCGAGCGCCCGCAGCCAGACGGGCGTCAGGACACTGGCGTACAGCGGGAACAGCCACACCCGGGCCGAGGCCATCAGCCGGCCGGTCACCCACGCCTGCCAGGCCGGACGGCTGTGCACCGGATGGTGACCGGGGTGCAGCCCCAGGCCGAGCAGCCGCACGCCGGCCAGCGTGACCAGCGCGAAGGCCGCCATGCCGGCGACCGTGGCCAACGGCACGGCGGGCAGGGCGGCGGCCAGCGCGCCGCCGAGCGTGACCTCGTCCCCGGCGAAGGCGGCCAGGACGGCGAGCGCGACACCGGCCGCGGCCACCGGGAGCAGGCTGAGCACGACCGCGCTCACCCCGTACAACGCGACCCACGGGCGGGAGCGGGCGGCGCGCTCCGCCGGCCGGGAACGGCGCGGCTTGCCCTGGCGGAAGGCCGGGACGCCGGCCCAGCGCTCGCCGGACGGGACCGTCCCGGCCACCGCGGAGCCGGGGGCGACCTGCGCGTTCTTGCCGACGCGCGCGCCGGGCAGCAGGGTCGAGCGGGAGCCGACGGTGGCGCCCGCGCCGATGCGGATCTCGCCGACGCGCAGCAGGTCGCCGTCGTACCAGTGGCCGGACAGGTCGACCTCCTGCTCGACGGAGGCGCCCCGGCCCAGCTTGAGCAGGCCGGTGATCGGCGGGGGCGAGTGCAGGTCGGCGTCCGGGCCGACGGTGGCGCCGAGCAGCCGGGCGTACCAGGCCATCCACGGCGCGCCGGCCAGGTCGGGCACGCCGAGCCGTTCGGCGAACCGCTCGGCGAACCACAACCGCAGGTGCACGCCGCCGCCGCGCGGGTGGGCGCCGGGGCGCACGCCGCGCAGCAACAGCCGGGCGACCGCCGCCGACAGGCCCATGCGTCCCATGGGGGTGACGAACGCCAGCGCGCCGAGCGTCACCCACCACCACGACAGCCGCGGCGCCCACGGCGGGGCGAGCACGTTGCCGAGCGCGGCCAGCGGCACGACCCAGCGCAGCGCGCCCGCGGTGAGCAGCGGGATCATCAGCGCGGTCTGCGCCAGCGCGGCGCGTTTCGGCATGGGGGCGGCCGCGGCGTGCGCGGGGGCCTGCGTCCCGCCCCTGGCGGCCAGCAGCTCGGCCAGTCCGGCGAGGGTCGGGTGGGCGTAGACGTCGCCGACGGCCACGTCGGGGTGGGTGGCCCGGAGCACGGAGACCAGGCGGGCGGCGGCCAGGCTGGTGCCGCCGTCGGCGAAGAAGTCCGACCCGGGCCCTTCCGGGCGCACGCCGAGGATCTCGGTCCACTGCGCGGCCAGCAGCGCCTCGGCCGGGGTCAGGCCGGGGTCCGCGGCGGCCGGGCCGTCCAGCGGCCACGGGAGCGCGTCCCGGTCGATCTTGCCGGAGGTCCTGGTGGGCAGGGCGTCCACAGGGGCCAGGCGGGGCACGAGCGCGGCGGGCAGCGAGCCGGCCAGCAGCTCGCGGGCCCGTCCGGCGTCGAAGCCGGGCCCGGTGACGACGTAGCCGACGAGCACCTGGTGGCCGCCGCCCGCGGTGCGGACGGCCGCGGCCGCGCCGGTGACGCCGGGCAGCGCGTTCAGGGCGGCGTCCACCTCGCCCAGCTCGATCCGGCGTCCGCCCAGTTTCACCTGGTCGTCGGCGCGGCCGGCGAAGACGAGACCCTCGGGCTCGGCGCGGACGAGGTCGCCGCTGCGGTAGGCGCGCTCCCAGCCCAGGGACTGCAGCGGCGCGTACTTCTCGGCGTCCTTGGCCGGATCGAGGTAGCGGGCCAGGCCCACGCCGCCGATGATCAGCTCGCCGGTCTCGCCCATGGCGACCGGCTCGCCCGCGCCGTCCACGACCGCCAGGTCCCAGCCGTCCAGGGGCAGGCCGATGCGTACGGGTCCCTCCCCCGTCAGGCGGACGGCCGAGGCCACCACGGTCGCCTCGGTGGGCCCGTAGGTGTTCCACACCTCGCGGCCGGGCACGGCCAGCCGTTCGGCGAGCTCGGGCGGGCAGGCCTCGCCGCCGAAGATGAGCAGCCGGATGCCGTCGAGGTGCGCGGCGGGCCAGAGCGCGGCCAGGGTCGGCACCGTCGAGACGGCGGTGACGCCCTGCCCGGCCAGCCAGGGGGCCAGGTCCATGCCGGTGCGCACGAGCGCTCTGGGCGCGGGCACCAGGCAGGCGCCGTGCCGCCAGGCCAGCCACATCTCCTCGCAGGAGGCGTCGAAGGCCACCGACAGCCCGGCCAGCACCCGGTCACCCGGGCCGAGCGGCCGGTCCTGCAGGAAGAGCCCGGCCTCGGCGTCGGCGAACGCGGCGGCCGAGCGGTGCGTCACCGCCACGCCCTTGGGCCTGCCGGTGGAGCCGGAGGTGAAGATGATCCAGGCGTCGTCGTCCGGGGTGGGCCGCTCGGGCGTGGCCGCCTGGCGGGCCCGCGTGACCGGGCCGCCGTCGAGCACGGCGTCCACGGCGGCCTCGGCGAAGACGAGTTCGGCGCGTTCGTCCGGGTCGTCGGCGTCCACGGGGACGTACGCGGCGCCGGTGGCGAGCACGGCGAGGATGGAGACGTACAGCTCGGCGGTGCCGGAGGCGATGCGCACGCCCACCCGGGAGCCGCGCCCGACGCCGGCCGCGGCCAGCTCGGCGGCGACCCGGTCGACCTCGGCGCGCAGCGACCGGTAGTCCAGGCACACGGCGCCGTCGTCCAGCGCGGGCGCGCCGGGGTGGCGGCGGGTGGTCTCGTCGAGGATGTCGATCAGCGTGCGGGGCGGCGCGGCCAGCATGCCCGCCGGGTAGACCGCCGACGCGGTCCTGAGTCCTAAGTCTGCCGAGTCGGTGCGCAAACGCTGCTCCTTCGGTCGGGCGGTCGGCCCCGGCCCGTCAAGGCCGCGGGCTGCCACTGTCGTGGCGTTCGCGCCACCTCCGTTCGCAACGGTCGCCGATTCGCCAACTATTCCATGGTGTGACGGAGATCGCCGTGCCCGGCGGGGGCCGGTCGGGTCAGCGGAGCCAGGCGTCGACGGCGGCCAGCAGGTCCGCCTTGAGGGCGTCCGGGGCGAAGGAGGCCCTGATCGAGGCGCGGGCCAGCTCGGCCAGGACGTCGTCGCCGTACCCGAAGACCTCGCGCAGCCGCAGGTACTCCTCGGCCAGCGCCGTCTCGCCGTCGGTGTTGACCGTGACCGCGAGCCCCGCCTCGCGCAGGCGCGGCAGCGGGTGCGCGGCCAGCGACGGCACCAGCCCGAGCAGGACGTTCGACGTGGGGCAGACCTCCAGCGGGACGCCGCGCTCGCGCACCTCCGCCACCAGCGCCGGGTCGTCCAGCACCCGGATGCCGTGGCCGAGCCGCTCGGTGCGGCCCAGGTCCAGCGCCTCGCGGATGCTCGCCGGCCCGGCCGCCTCGCCCGCGTGGTGCACCAGGTGCAGGCCCGCGTCCCCGGCCGCGGCGAACACCTCGGCGAAGGGGGCCAGCGGATGGGCCTCGTCGCCCGCGAGCCCGAGGCCGATCACCTCGTCGTAGCGGGTGGCCAGCTCGTACGTCCGCCACAGCCGCTCCAGGGGCCGCCGCCTGGAGTGGTCGAGCAGCACCCGGGCCTCGACGCCGTACCGCCTGCCCTCGGCCAGGCCGTCGAGCACCGCCTCCAGCGGCATCTCCGGGGCGCCCAGCCGTTCCCCGTGGGCGGCGGCGGTGAAGGTGACCTCGACGTAGCGGGTGCCCTGGGCGGCCTCGTCCTCGCAGAACTCCAGGGCGACGCGCCGGAAGTGCTCGGGGGTGCGCAGCAGGCCGCGCACCTTGGCCCGCTGGTCGGCGAACTCGCGGAAGTCGGCGAACGGGCCCTCGGGCTCGGGCGGGCCGCCCAGCTCGCGCACGGTCGCGGGCCGTACGGTGCTCTCCAGATGGACGTGCAGGTGGGCCTTGGGCAGCAGGCGGAGGTCTCTCACTCTCCGGGAGGTTATCGCCGGGTGATGCGGATTTTCGACTGCTTATGTGGGCCCTGCTCCCAGTCGTCCATGAACGTCGCTTTCAGCCCGTGCTTGCGGGCCAGTTCGACCAGCGTCTCGGTGCGGTAGTAGAAGTCCTCGCGCAGGACGTGGTGCTCCTCGCCCTCGGTCCGGTCGAAGGTGAAGTCGAACCAGCCGTCCGGCTTCATGACCCGGCCCACGTTGGCGAAGCACTCCTCGATGACCTCGATCGGCGAGTGCGAGAAGACGCTGTGGGCGTGGACGACGTCGAAGTACTCGTCCGGCAGGAACGCCAGCCGCAGGTCGCGCACCGGCGCCAGGTACGGCAGCTTGTCCTGCAGGGCGTGCTTCTCGACCGTGTCCTGGGCGGCCAGCAGGATGTCGGGCGAGATGTCGATGCCGTAGTAGTTGCCGGTGAACAGGTAGCCGATGAACAGGCGGCCGGCGCGCAGGTTCCCGCAGCCGATCTCCAGCATCCGGCAGTCGGGCTTGAGCCCGTGCTCCACCAGGTAGTCGAACTGCATGCGTCCCAGGGCGAGCCAGCGCCGGTGCCGGTGCGACCCCACGGCGCCCTCGGGGTCGCGGGCCGTGTCGGACCTCATGACGGCGCGGTAGTAGGTGACGTGGTCGTGGGTGCGGAGCCGGAACCAGGTGTCGCGGGCCAGCCGGCGCAGGTGAGGGGCGATCCTGTGGGGGTGCCGGAACGCGTAGGCGGCCTGGTGGACGAGGCTCGTACGGGAGCGTTTCACGTTGGGCAGAGTAGGTCCGGCCCACCCGGCCCGCTCCGGGCTCCACACACTCCAGAGCGCCCTTTTACCCGCCCTTTCCCACCCCTGGACCGCTCTTCCCCGTGGGTGACGGGCGCGTCGCCGTGGCTCGCGGCACGCGGGTGCTCGGGTGGCCGTCGCCGGGGTGGACGGAGGTCGTGCCTGTCGCTGGTCGCGCCGGCGTCTGCGGCGGCTGGTTCGGTCGACAAGGCGGTGACGCTCCACGTCCACACGGCGAGCCCTGCTCGGCGTGTCGCGTGCTGCCGTTCCCGGGCGGGAACGATCGGCTCAGGCAGCGGCGTGCTGCCGCTCCCGGGATCGGGCGGTCAGCTCAGGTAGTCGCGCAGCGCCATGGCCCGGGAGGGGTGACGCAGCTTGGACATGGTCTTGGCCTCGATCTGCCGGATGCGCTCACGGGTGACGCCGTAGACGCGGCCGATCTCGTCGAGGGTGCGCGGCTTGCCGTCGGCCAGGCCGTAGCGCATCGTGATCACGCCCGCCTCGCGCTCGGAAAGCTGGTCGAGCAGGCTGTGCAACTGCTGCTGCAGCAGCGTGAACGAGACCGCGTCGGCCGGGGAGACGGCCTCGGTGTCCTCGATCAGGTCGCCGAACTCGCTGTCGCCCTCCTCGCCGAGCGGCGTGCTCAGCGAGATCGGCTCCCGGCCGTAGCCCTGCACCTCCGACACCCGCTCGACGTCGAGATCGGTCTCGGCGGCGATCTCCTCGGGGGTGGGCTCGCGGCCCAGGTCGGACTGCAGGCGGCGCTGCACGCGGGCCACCTTGTTGATCAGCTCGACCATGTGCACGGGGATGCGGATCGTCCGGGCCTGGTCGGCCATGGCACGGGTGATGGCCTGCTTGATCCACCAGGTGGCGTAGGTGGAGAACTTGTAGCCGAGCCGGTAGTCGAACTTCTCGATCGTCCGGATCAGGCCGAGGTTGCCCTCCTGGATCAGGTCGAGGAAGAGCATGCCGCGGCCGGTGTAACGCTTGGCGATGGAGACGACGAGCCGGAGGTTGGCCTCCAGCATGCGGCGCTTGGCACGAAGGCCGTCGTCGGCGATCCACTCCAGGTCGGCACGCAGCTCGGAGGGCAGGCCGGGCTCGCTGTCGAGCCGTTCCCTGGCGAACAGGCCGGCCTCGATGCGCTTGGCCAGCTCGATCTCCTGCTCGGCGGTGAGCAGCGGGACGCGCCCGATCTCCTTCAGATAGGTCTTGACCGAGTCGGCGCCGACGGCCGTGCCACCGTCGGCGATGGTGTCGTCCAGTTCGAGAACCTCTGCTGCTTGGGACAAAATTCTCTCCTCGCTCGCGTTGGGTGGACGCTCAGTGACTGAGCCGGCCTGCGGGCAGGGCCGGCGGGGAAACGTAGCGGGCCGATAGGCGTCGGAACCTTCAGGGCATGAGGGAACGGAAGAAGCGGGGCCTGGCAGGGCCGTCTCTGACCAGGCTACCCAACACTTCCTCGAACGTGGCTTCGACGAACACCCGATCATCGCTTCCCCGCCGGCGCCATCCACCCCCTGACCAGCCCCCCAACCCCGTACCCTCGCCACCACCCCCGCCGACCGACGGCACTCCAGAAGACGCCCGCCCCCTCGCCCCGCCCTGGCCTGCTTCACGGCGACGGGCATCTCTCCGGCTTTGACGGCATGAAAGCGCTTGCCGGGCCAGCCGTGCCACGGCCTCGAAGGGGGCCACTCACGCTGTTGCGACGCCATGATCACATGCGGTATTGATCACGGATGTCCTTGATACGGGTGATCACGGCCGCGGCCGAGCTGCTCGACAAGACCTCGCGGATGCGTCCGGGCCGGTCGTGGGACGATCCCGCGCTGGAGCAGGCGCTGCGCCAGGTGCGGGCCGGACGGCTGGAGCCGGGCCTGGAGCTGGTCCGCCAGGCGCGCGACGACCACGAGGTGCGTGCGCTGCGCGTCGAGCAACTGGGGATCGCCGCCCGTGCGCACACCGAGGCGCTGCTGCGGCTGGCCGGCGACGACCCCGACGCGTTGCTCTGGCTCGGCGCCGCCCGGATCAGGCAGGCATGGGCGATCCGCGGCGGCGCCTACGCCACGCACGTGGGCGACCAGCGTTTCGCCCGCTTCCACGAGGTGCTGGCGGACGCCGCCGTCCCGCTGCGGCAGGCCGCCGAGGCCCGTCCGGACGATCCCGTTCCGTGGGAGCGGCTGCAGTGGCACGCGCTCGGCGCGCAGGCCGGCCGGCAGGAGCTCGACCGCCTCTGGACGGAGCTGACCGCCCGCGCTCCGCACCTGTATCTGGGCCACTACACCCGCGTCCAGGTGCTGTGCGGCAAGTGGTACGGCTCCGACGACGAGGTGCTGGCCTTCGCCCGCCGCACGGCGGACGCGGCGCCGCCGGGCGACCCTGTGACGGCAACGCTGGCGCTGGCGCACTTCGAAGTCGCGTGGGGCCGGATCGGCGAGTCGGAGCGTACGGCCCGGGAGATCCTCGAAGGCTACTTCGGCGACCCTGAGGTGGCCGGCCCGCTGGTGGCGGCGTCCGACAAGTGGCGCGAGGGCGCCCGGCCGCATCCGCGGGCGCTGGACGCCGCGCACCTGTTCGGCGCGGCGCTCTACCACGGCGGCCACCTCACCGGCGCGCAGCGCCTGCTGGAGGGCTTGGGCAGGCGCATGCCGGAGAACCAGCCATGGGCGGTCGGCAGCCTGCTGCCAGGCCGCCACTACGCCCGCGTGCGCCGGGACCTCGGCCTCGCCTAGCCGAGCCGGGCGCGCCGGACCTCGTCCGCACGCCGGACGTCGGCAGGACGAGCGTGGGCGCGCCATCGGGGGTCGGCTCGCGGCCGATGCGCCGGTTCAAGCGCCACCGCCTCGCGTAGTCGTCCAGCATGGACCGCGACCGCGATCACACGTTCTGCGGCAGGTTGCCGAGGACGTCGTCCATCAGGTCGCCCGGCGTCTCGTGCACCAGTTCCGGGTCGGCGCCTGTGGCATCCCATGCGCTCTTGGCACGGTTCGTCCATCCCTCTTGCCGGTAGGCCGTCATCTGCCCGGGGCAAGGAGGCGTTCCAGCGTCCGCGGCAGGGGATACACCCGCTCGGCGGGGAACAGCCGTCGGGCCTTGGCGGCGTGCCCGGTTTGTGTCAGAACCGTGGCCTTGCGGACCTGCGGGGTGAGGTCGGTGAGGCTGACGATCCAGTCGTCGGTGAAGGCGCGGATCAGGTCGCGGCCGATGCCGACCTGGATGCTGTAGTGGTTCAGCGCCGCTCCGCGCAACGAACGTTCCGGGTCCCACTGGACATGTACGGCTGCCCGGGCCACAGCCGCCGGATCCGCTGTCGTGAGCACGGCCTGGGACAGAGCCTCCTCCCAGCCCCGCCGGGTCATCCGCACTGCGAGAACGCGCTCCTGACCGGCTTTGCGGGCCCAGTTGCTGCGATGCATGAGCCACAGGAACGAGGGCTTGATCCAGGTCATCCTCTGGAACGAGAACGGCGCGACGAAGCGGCCCGCTCGCAGCGCCGCGTCGGCTATGGCAGGTGCATACGCCTGGTAGACCACGATCGTGTCAGCGTCGTAGTCTGCGCGAATCTGGTACTGGGGTGCCATGCGCTGCACCCTGCCATCCGGTGCGCTCACATCGCGAAGCCTTTTCGCCTCCGGTCGAATCGACTCGCCGGCCGCTGTCAGCAGGAGGGGCCAGGACCAAGCGATTCGATCCAGGACGCGAAGTCCGCCGCCACGACGTCGAAGCCCGCAGGCTCCAGATCGCCCAGACCGGAGGAGAACACGGCGGAGTCCGGGTCGTCGGCGCGCAGGAGGAATCCGCGGCCACCGCTGTCATCGCCGACGAGGAGGAACCCTGGCGCATACCGCGCGACCTCGTAAGTGGCGTTGCGTTCACCGATGTCTTCCGCCGAGTACACCGCGACACCGCACTCCGTGTGCAGGCCGTTCCGAACGCTCCACAGTGCCACCAGCGGAGCCGGCAGGCTCATCGCCGTCTCGGCCCGCGCCCGCAGGACATCGTCCGGCGTCGCCGCCGCCGGCCTCGGAACCGCCTCCGCCACCCTGCACCCCTCCCGACAGCCTCCGGCCCCAACACGATCACCGACGCGCCTGCCCGCGGACGCGGCATCGGCCGCACGATCCCGGAGCGCGACGAACCCTACTGATCGGCTGATCGTGGCGAACCGAAGCCGGGGTCCGCTATCGCCTTCCAGCGCTTCTGTTCTTCGAGCCAGTGCACGTAGCGCGGCGAGGCGTTACGCACCTCGACGCTGAGGGGGTAGGGGTCGTGCTCGTCCAGGAGCAGCATGCGGAGGAATTCGACCATGCCACAGGGGAAGAGGGTGAAGCCCTCGCGGGTATGGCGGCCGCAGACCAGGACGGGCCACCGGTCGGGGTCGGGATCGGTGGTCAGCCAGCACAGGATGTCGGGGCCCGAAGTGATGCCCCAGGCGAGGATGTGGTTCGGGTCGATGTCGAGCCCTTCCTGGCCGCCCAGCATCTCCCAGGTGTCACGGGCGTTCTCCGTCTCCTCCTCGAAGGTCCCGGGATCCCACTGGATGTACTCCTTGGGCAACGGCATGAGGATGCCGACCTCGGCGAACGAGCCGCCGCCGTAGACGGACATGAAGGCCATGTAGTCACGCGGGAACCGCGTGCCCCACCGCGCCTCTGCCGCCGACCAGTCGATCTCCTCGTCCGCACCGAGATTCGCGGGCAGGATCTCGGTCAGCGCTGCGATCCCTGTCGGGTCTTCCACGGCAATCCCCTTCGACGACGTGGCCGGGGAGTCTACGAGGCCACACCGACACAACGCCGCAATCGCGGTCAGTCGCACCAGGAGCTAGACGAGTAAGTCCTAAGTCGGGTCAGTGGTCGTAGGCGATCAGGGATCGGGTGATGGGCTGGCCGGTGGCGCGGTTGTGCCAGATGGCGGCG
>NZ_JBSFGJ010000166.1:0-18941 GCF_053596515.1 Nonomuraea sp. NPDC001684 | reverse complement strand
CGCAGGGCGTCAGCGCCGAGCTGATCGCCGCCAAGTGGTCGCTGAGCCGCGAGCAGATGGACGTCTTCGCCGCCGCCTCCCACGCCAAGGCCGCCGCCGCGGACTTCGGCGCCGAGCTCGCCCCGATCGCCAGCCTGGACCGCGACGAGTCGATCCGGCCCGCCACCACGCCCGAGGGCCGGCGCCGCCGCCTTCGACCCCGACCGGCCCGGTTGGACGGTCGGCGAGGGCGTCGGCTCCTTCCTGCTGCGGCCCGTCGCGGACGCCGTCCGGGCGGGGGACGCCGTCCACGGCGTGGTCGAGGCCACCTGGGTGGCGCACACCGGGCGTACCGGGCGGTTCACCGCGCCGAGCGCCGACGCCATGGCGGCGTCCATGCGCCGCGCCCTGGAGCGGGCCGGCGCCGGTCCCGGCGACGTCTCCTACGTCGAGTGCGCGGCGGCCGGAGCCGCCCTGGCCGACGCGGCCGAGGCCGAGGCGCTGGCCGAGGTCTTCGGCGAGCGGGCCGAGCCCGTCGCGGCGGGCACGCTCAAGCCGAACATCGGCCATCTCGAAGCCGCGTCCGGCGCCTCCCAGCTCGCCAAGGTGCTGCTGCAGCTCCGGCACGGACGGCTGGCGCCCACTCTGCTCGCCGAGCCGCCCACCGACGCGGTCACCGTGCCGGAGCAGCCGCAGCCGTGGACCGGCGAGCGGCGGGCGCTGATCAACGCCTTCGGGGCGACCGGCACGCACGCCCACGCCGTCGTCCGCGCGCCCCTTCCCGAGGAGACCCCGGGCAGCGCGGCCGAGGACGGACGGGAGCACGCCGTCCTGGTGTCCGCCGCGACCCCGGAACGGCTGGTGGCCGCCGCCCGCCGCCTGGCCGAGACCGGGGAGCGGGACGTGCGCCGCATCGCCTACACCACCCAGACCGGGCGCGCCGCCCTCGCGCACCGGCTCGCCGTCGTCTGCCGTGACGCGGCCGGGCTGCGGGAGGGGCTGGAGGCGTTCGCGGCGGGCAGGGCGCATCCGTCCGTGCTCGCCGGAGGCTCCGGCGGGCGTCCGACCGGCGCGGAGGCCGAGGCGGCGGCCGCCTGGGTGGCCGGTCAGGACGTCGACTGGGCCCGGTTCTGGCCGGAGCCGCCCGGACGGGTCGCGCTGCCCGCCTACCCGTTCGAGGCCGAGCCGTACTGGATCGAACGGGCGGAGCCGGTCGCGTCGGAGGCCGCCGCCGGGGACGCCGGGGACATGGAGGACTACCTCAAGGGCGTCTACGCCGAGGTCTCGGGCATCGACGCCGACCGGCTGGGGACGCGGGTGCCGCTGGAGCAGTACGGGCTGACGTCGTCCCAGATCGTGGAGCTCAACGCGCGGCTGGAGCGGGACCTGGGCGAGCGGTCGCGCACGCTCTTCTTCGAGCACAAGGACCTGGCCGGGGTCGCCGCCGCCCTGTCCGCCAGAACCCCCGCCCCGCCGACGCCCCAGCCCCACCGATCCACCGACAACCCTGACAAAGCCGCCGACACCGCCGATGACGGCGCGATCGCCGTCATCGGGATCGCCGGGCGTTACCCCGACGCCCCCGACCTGGGCACGTTCTGGGAGAATTTGGCCGCCGGGCGGCACTCGCTCTCCCGCGTCCCCGCTGACAGGACCCGCGAGGGCTGGCCCGTGGACCTCATGTGGGGCGGCTTCCTCGACGGCGTCACCGACTTCGACCCGCTGCTGTTCGGCATCACCCCGCGCGACGCGGCCCTCATGGACCCGCAGGAGCGCGTCTTCCTGGAGGTCACCTGGGAGGCCCTGGAGGACGCCGGCTACCCCCGCACCCGCCTGCGCGACCGGCACGGTTCGAACGTCGCCGTCTACGCGGGTGTGATGTACAACGAGTACCCCTTCTTCGGCGTCGAGCAGAGCCTGCGCGGCAAGCCCCAGGACACGGGCGCGACGCTCGGCGGCGTGGCCAACCGCGTCTCCTACCACCTGGACCTCAAGGGGCCCAGCATGTCGGTCGACACGATGTGCTCGTCGTCGCTGGCCGCGCTGCACCTCGCGGTCCGGTCGCTGCGCCAGAGGGAGTGCGAGCTGGCGATCACCGGCGGCGTCAACCTCAACCTGCATCCGAACAAGTTCGTCCAGCACGCCCGCATGCGGCTCACCGCCGGTGACCGGCGCTGCCACAGCTTCGGGGCGGGCGGCGACGGCTTCGTGCCCGCCGAGGGCGCCGGGGTCGTCCTGCTCAAGCCGCTGTCCAGGGCCAAGGCGGACGGCGACCGCATCCACGCCGTGATCAGGGGCACCGCCGTCGTGCACTCGGGCCGGACGAACGGCTGGGTGGTGCCGAGCCCCGTCGAGGAGGGCGAGCTCGTCGCCCGCGCCCTCGCCGACGCGGGCGTGGACCCCGCCGGGATCGGCTACCTCGAATGCCACGGCGCGGGCACCGCGCTCGGCGACCCCATCGAGATCAACGCCCTCATGCGGGTGTTCGGGCAGGTGGGGGCCGCGCCGGGCAGCATCCCGATCGGGTCGGTCAAGTCCAACCTCGGGCACGTCGAGTCGGGCGCCGGCATCGCCGGGCTCACCAAGATCGTGCTCCAGCTCCGGCACCGGCGGCTGGTGCCCTCCCTGCACGCCGACGAGCTCAACCCGGACATCGCCTGGGACGAGATCCCCTTCCGCGTGCAGCGCGAGGCGGCCGACTGGCCCGAGGGGCCCGGCGGCGCGCCCCGGCGGGCGGGCCTCAGCTCGTTCGGCGCCGGCGGGACGATCGCCCACGCGGTGATCGAAGAGGCCCCGCCCACCGCGACCGCCCCGCCCACCGCGACCGGCACGCCCACCGCGACCGGCACGCCCACCGTGACCGGCACGCCCGACGACGGACCGCAGCTCATCGTGCTGTCGGCCCACGACGAGCGGCGGCTGCGGGCCATGGCGGGCCGGCTGGCCGGCCACCTGCGCGCGACGCCCGAGAGCCTCGCCGACGTCGCCCACACCCTCCGCATCGGACGGGAACCGCTGCGCGAACGGCTCGCGCTGGTCGTCGCGGACGTGGCGGAGCTGTGCGAACGGCTGGAGCGCTTCGCCCGGTCGGAGCCCGCCGACGTGCTGCGCGGCCGGACCCGTCCCGGCGCCCCGCCGTCCGGGTGGTCCGGCGACCAGCTGTCCGGACGGCCCGGCGACCTGCTGGAGCTGGGCCGGCACTGGGTGGACGGCGGCCACGTGGACTGGACGCCGCCGCCGGGCGCGCGGCTGGTGGGCCTGCCGTCGTACCCGTTCGACCGGATGCGGTGCTGGCCCTTCGAACCCGCCTCCGGCGCCCCGGAACCGGCCGTCGCCGAGACGCCGCTCTTCGAACGGACCTGGGCGCCGTCCGGGGAGCCCGCCCGCGACCCCGGGACGCTCGGCGGCGGGACCGTGGTGTGCCTGTTCGGCGACGCCTCCGAGGAGCTGGCGCGCTCGCTCGGCGACCAGGTCGTGCCCGTGGGCGCGGGCGACCCCGTCCCGGAGGAGTTCACCGGCTGGATCGACCTGCGCGACCTGGGCGAGGCCGACCCGGCGGGCGAACTGGACCGGCTCGCCGTCCTGCGGGACGCCCTGGCCCGGCGCCGCCCGCTCCGGATCCTGCACGTCACCAGCGGCCTGCTGGACCTCGGCGGCGCGTCGCCGAGCCTGGCGGGGGCGCGGATGGCGGGGTTCGTGCGGATGCTCGCCGCCGAGTACCCGGCGGTCACGGCCACCGTGCTGGACAGCGACCGGCCCACGGCCGCGCAGATCCGCGCCGAATGGGCGGCCGCCGAGCCGTACGGGGAGGTCTGTTACCGCGACGGTGAGCGGTTCCGTCCCGATCTGCGGGAGTTGTCCGCGCCGTACGCCGAGCCGCGGCTCGACCCCGCGGCCGTCTACGTCGTGAGCGGCGGCACCAGGGGGCTGGGCGCGCTGGTGGCCCGCCACCTGGCCGATCGCGGCGCGCGCCGGCTCGCCCTGCTCGGCGCGCGTCCGCTGCCGCCGCGCGAGCAGTGGGACGGCTCCGGCGAGGAGGCCGTCGCCACCGTCCTCGACCTGGAACGCGCGGGCGCCCGGGTGGTCGTGCACACCGGGCCGCCGTCCGGGGTGGCCGCCTTCCTGGACGGCGTGCGGCGCGAGCTGGGCCCGATCGGCGGCGTCGTCCACTGCGCGGGACGCTCCAGCCAGGGCCGTCCGTCGCTGGCCCACAAGTCCGAGGACGACCTGCGGGCCGTGCTCACGCCCAAGGCCGACCTCCTGGAGGCGCTGGACGAGGCGTGCGCCGGGGACCGTCCGGCCTTCTTCGTCACCTTCTCCTCCGTGTGCGCCGCCGTGCCCGCGCTGGCCGCCGGGGTGGCCGACTACGCGGCCGCCAACGCCTTCCTCGACTACTGCACCGGGGTCAGGCGACGGTCCGGGCGGACCGAGTTCCGGTCGGTCGACTGGCCGCAGTGGCGGGAGTCCGGCGGGGCGCGCGGCAAGCCGAACGTCGGCGAGGCCGTCGGGCTCGCGTCCCTCGGCGACCGGGAGGGGCTGCGGGTGCTGGACCGGGTGATCGGGTTGCCGCGCGGCGCGACCGTGCTGCCGTGCCCGCCGTCCGGCGCGTCCGTGGACGTCCCGGCGCTGATCCGGCTCCCCGAGCGGGCGGACCGCCACCCGGCCACCGTCGGCCCGGCCACTGCCCGCCCGGCTCCCGAGCCGGCGTGGACCGGTGGGCCCGACTGGCTGGCCGTGCTGTTCTCCGAGACGATCGGCATCCCCGTGGACGCCCTGGACCCGACGGCGGAGTTCGGGGACCTCGGCGTCGAGTCGGTGATGCTGGCCGAGCTGGTGCAGCGCATCGAGGAACGGCTCGGGGAGAGCCTGGAGCCGTCGCTGCTGCTCGACCATCCGACGCTGGAGCAGCTCCGCGACCGCCTGGGCGTTCCGGAGCCGGCCGCCGACCGCCTGGATGCCCCCGAGCCGGCCGCCGACCGTCCGGACGTCGCCGAGCCGACCGCCGTTCTCCCGGGCGCCCCCGAGACGGGCGCGTGGGGGGAGGGCCGGGAGAGTGCGCCGGGCGGCGCCTCCGGGTCTGCCCTTCCGGGCGCCGAGGATCGCAGGATCGCGATCATCGGCATGGCCTGCCGGTTCCCCGGCGCCCCGGACGTGGCCGCGTTCTGGCGGAACCTCACCGAGGGCCGGTGCGACGTGCGCGAGGTGCCCGCCTCCCGCTGGGACCACCGCGAGCTGTACTCGCCCGAACCGGCCCTCGGCCGCAGCATCAGCAAGTGGGGCGGCTTCGTCGACGGCATCGAGGACTTCGACAACGACTACTTCGGCCTGGGCGAGGACGAGGCCCGCGCCCTCGACCCGGCCATCCGCATGTTCCTGGAGTGCTGCGCGGCCTGCCTGGCCGACGCCGGTTACGACCCCGCCGAACTGCGCGGACGCCGGGCCGGCGTGTTCGCCGGAGCCCGCATGTCCGACTACGGGCGCCGGGTCGGCGTCCGGCCGGGCGGGCTGGCCTCCGACCAGAACTTCATCGCGGCCAGGGTCGCCCACCACTTCGACCTGCGCGGCCCCAACCTCGTGGTGGACAGCGCCTGCTCCTCCTCGCTGGTCGGCGTGCAGCTCGCCGCGCAGAGCCTGCTCGCCGGGGAGGCCGAGGTCGCCCTGGCGGGCGGGGTGGAGGTGCTCCTGGACGAGAACGACTACCTCCAGCTCAGCGCGGCCAAGGCGCTGTCGCCCACCGGACGGTGTCACACGTTCGACGAGCGCGCCGACGGGTTCGTGCCGGGGGAGGGGTGCGGGGTCGTCCTGCTCAAGCCGCTGCGCGCGGCGCTGGCCGACGGCGACCGGGTGCACGCGATCATCGAGGCGGTCGCGGTGAACAACGACGGCCGCACCATGGGCGTCACCACGCCCAACCCCGAGGCCCAGGCCGACGTGGTCCGCCGGGCCCTGGAGGCGGCCGGCCGCACGCCGGGCGAGATCGGCCTGATCGAGGCGCACGGCACCGGCACGCTCATCGGCGACCCCATCGAGCTGCGCGCCCTGACGCGGGTGTTCGCCGAGGGCGGCGGCGACCCGGGAACGTGCGCGATCGGCAGCGTGAAGACCAACATCGGGCACACGCTCAGCGCGGCCGGGATCGCCGGGTTGATCAAGGCGGCGCTGGCCGTCGAGCACGGGCGGATCCCGCCGACGTTGTCCTGCGAGCGGCCCAACCCGCGCTTCGACTTCGCCGCCTCGCCCTTCGAGCCCGCCACCGAGCCGCGGGACTGGCCCTCGCCCAGGGTCGCGGGCGTGAGCTCGTTCGGGCTCGGCGGCACCAACGCGCACCTCGTGCTGAGCGAGCCGGACCCGCCGCCGGGCGTGCGGCCGGAACGCGAGCCCGCCCCCGCACCCGTCTTCCGGCGCAGGCGCCTGTGGCTGGAACGCGACCCGGCCCCGGGCCGTGACACGGCGCGTGACCTGGCCCGTGATCCGGTTCCGGCCGACGCCTCCGGCACCGGCACCGGCCCCGATCCCGGTCCGCCGGACGACGCCAGCTCGCTGCTCGACCTGAACATCACCACGGGGAGGCGCTGACTCCATGCCCGCGATCGAGTGTCACACCACGCTGAAGCACACCGACTTCATCATGCGGAACCACCGGGTGCACGACGTGTCCGTCATGCCCGGGGTGACGTTCCTCGATCTGGTGTTCCGCACGCTGATGGCGACCGGGCGCGACGCCGGGGAGATCGTCCTGCGCGAGGTGCTGTTCACCGAGGCGATCGTCACCAAGCCGGAGGCCGACCGGGAGATCCGCGTCACCGTCGACGGCGCCGACGTGCGGGCGGAGAGCCGCTGGAGCAGGGACGGGACGCCGCTGTCCGGCTGGCGGCGGAACTTCACCGGCAAGGTGGGCACGCCGACCGGCCCCGAGCCCGGCCCGATCGACCTGGACGCCCTCCGCCGCGGCGCCCGGCGGCACGGCGACATGGAGGACCTGTACGCCCGCGCCAGGGCCGAGGACATCAGCCACGGCGCCCCGATGAAATGCGCAGGACGGCTGCACCACGGCGACGGCTACCTGCTCGCCGAGCTGCGGCAGGACGCGCCCGCCCCCGGCCACGAGGGCTTCCACCTGCACCCCGCCCGGCTGGACGCGGCCACCCTGGCCGGGCTGGGCCAGACCCAGGCGTCGGGGCGGGAGCCGTTCATCCCGGTCTACATCGCCGAGTTCCGCGCGCCCCGGCGGCTCGGCGCGGCCTTCCACGTGTACGCGCCGCGCCCGGAGAGCATCGCGCCGTCCGGCGACGTGATCACCAACGACTTCGGCCTCTACGACGAGCGGGGGCGCTTCGTCGCCGGGTTCGGCGGGCTGTCGTGCAAGCGCATCAGGTCGCCGCGTCTGATCGAGCGGCTGCTCGACGACCCGGCCCGCCCGGAGCAGCCGTCCGCCACCGGCCACAACGGCTCCGGCGACCTGGTCGGCCGCCTGCGCGAGCTCGTCGCCGGGCCGCTCGGCCGCCCGCCCGGCGAGGTGCCCACCGGGACCGGCTTCTACGACCTCGGCCTGGACTCGGTCACGCTCGTGGACATCAGCGAACGGCTGGAGAAGATCGTCGGGCGGCGGCTCTACCCGACCCTGCTGTTCGAGTACGGCGACATCGACAGCCTCGCCGCCCACCTCTCCTCCGCCTACGACCTCACCCCGGGGGAGCCGGAGCCCGAGCCGGGCGAGACGCGCTGCTTCCGCGACGTGTGGGTGCCGCAACCCGAGGACGGCGACGACCCCGGCGAGTACCGCGAGATCACCCCCGGCGCCCGGTACGACGGTTCCCGGCACCTGGTGATCCGGGCCACGCAGGGTGAGCCCGCCGACCCGTGCCTGGCCGTCTGGGAGACCGCGAAGGCCGTCCTCGCCGCGAAGCCGGAGCGGCCGGTCACCCTCACCTACGCCCACACCGGCGACGACCCCGCCCACGAGGCCGTCGGCGCGCTGGCCAGGACGATCACCGCCGAGACCCCGCTGATCCGCTGCCGCAGCATCCGCCTGGACCCCGCCGACGCCCTCGCCCCCGCCTCCGCTGACGCCCCTGCCTCCTCCGACGTCTCCGCCTCCGCCGACGTGCTGCGGGACGCCTCCGCCGAGCCCGAGATCCGCTACGAGCACGGCGAACGCCTGGTGCGCCGCTGGCTCCCGGTCGAGCCGCCCGAGCCGCCCGAGCAGCCCGAGCCCGGCGGGCGCGTCCCGATCAGGAAGGGCGGCGTGTACGTGATCGCCGGCGGGACGGGCGGCATCGGCCGCCTCCTCGCCGAGCACCTGGCACGCCGCCACCAGGCCACGGCCGTGCCGATCAGCAGGAACGCCGAGATCTCCGCCGACCTGACCGACCCGGACCAGGTCGAGCGCGCCCTCGCCACGGTCCGGGCGCGCCACGGCCGCATCGACGGCGTCGTCCACTGCGCGGGCGTCAACCGCGACGGGCTCTACCCGGGCAAACGGGCCGCCGACATCGAGGCCGTGGTGGGGGCCAAGGCCCTGAGCGTGCGCCACCTGGACGCCGCGACCAAGGACGACGACCTGGACTGCTTCGTGGTGTTCTCGTCGGTGTCGGCGTCGCTGGCCAACCCGGGGCAGGCCGACTACGCCTTCGCGAACGCGTACCTGGAGGAGTTCGCCCGGCGGCGGGCGGCGCGACGGGACCGGCCGGGCCGGACCCTGGCGATCGCGTGGCCGTACTGGGCCGAGGGCGGGATGCGGGTCGGGCCGGAGACGGTCGAGCGCGCCCGCACGGCCACCGGGATGGTCCCGCTGCCCACCGAGGCCGCCCTCGACGTGTTCGACCGCGCCCTGAGCGGCAGCGAGGACGTCCTGACGGTGCTGCACGGCGACGCGGACCGCGTCCCCACGCTGCTGCCGCCCGCCCCGCCGCAACCCTCGCCCCGCCCGGCCTCCCGGCCCGCGGCCGCCACGCCCCGCGCGGAGGCGCGGGCGGCGGGCGGCGGCGAGCCCGGCGAAGTGCGCGGCGACGAGCCCATCGCGGTCGTCGGGCTGGCCGGACGGTACCCGCAGGCCCCCGACCTGCGCGCCTTCTGGCGCAACCTGGCCGAGGGACGCGACTGCATCGAGGAGATCCCGGACGACCGCTGGAACCACGACGAGATCTACGACCCCGAGAAGGGCGCCCGTGGCAGGACGTACGGCAAGTGGGGCGGCTTCCTCGACGGCGTCGACCGCTTCGACCCCGCCTTCTTCGGCATCTCCCGCCGCGACGCCGAACGCATGGACCCGCAGGAACGGCTGTTCCTCCAGACCTGCTGGCACGCGCTGGAGGACGCCGGCCACCCGCCGGAGTCGCTGTCGGCGCAGAACGTCGGCGTGTTCGCGGGCGTGATGTGGAACCACTACCAGCTCGTCGAGGGCGGGGAGGGCGGCGTCGCCCCCACGGCCATGCACGCCTCCATCGCCAACCGCGTCTCCTACACCCTCGACCTGCACGGCCCGAGCATCGCGCTGGACACCGCCTGCTCCTCCTCGCTGACCGCCGTGCACCTGGCCGTCGAGAGCCTGCGGCGCGGCGAGTGCGACCTCGCCCTGGCCGGCGGCGTGAACGCGACCGTCCACCCGCAGAAGTACCTGCAACTCGCCCAGGGACACTGGTTGTCGGAGGACGGCCGATGCCGCGCCTTCGGCGCCGGCGGCAGCGGGTACGTGCCCGGCGAGGGCGTCGGGGCCGTCCTGCTCAGGCCGCTCTCGCGGGCCCTGGCGGACGGCGACCACGTCTACGGCGTCATCGCCGCCACCGCCGTCAACCACACCGGCCGGACCAGCGGCGCCACGGTCCCGAGCCCGCGCTCGCAGGCCCAGCTCATCGGCACGGCGATCCGCAGGTCGGGCTGGGACCCGGCGAGCATCGGCTACATCGAGGCGCACGGCACCGGCACCTCGCTCGGCGACCCGATCGAGGTCGAGGGCATGCGCCAGGCCCTGCCGGAGGGCGCGGACTGCGCGATCGGCTCGGTCAAGTCCAACATCGGCCACCTGGAGGGCGCGGCCGGGATCGCCGGGCTGACCAAGGTGCTGCTCCAGCTCCAGCACGGGCAACTCGTGCCGTCCCTGCACGCCGACGAGCTCAACCCGAAGATCGACTTCGCCGCCACGCCCTTCCACGTGCAGCGCGCGCTCGAACCCTGGCCCCGCGCGGACGGCACGCCCCGGCGGGCCGGGGTCAGCGCGTTCGGCGCGGGCGGCACGAACGCGCACGTCCTGGTCGAGGAGGCGCCGGAGCCCGCTCCCGGGCCGGGCGCGGACGGGCCCTGCCTGGTCGTGCTCTCCGCCCGTACGCCCGAGGCGCTGCGCGACTACGCCCGCGCCTGGACCCGCTTCCTGGCGGAGACCGCCACGGCGGACGGCTCCCTCTCAAGCTCCCGGGGCGCCGTCGAACGGGTGGCCGCGCTGCTCGGCATCCCCGCCGACCAGCTCGACCCGGCCGACTCGCTGGGCGACCTCGGCCTCGACCCGGCCGCGCTGATCCAGCTCGGACAGGGCCTCTCGCTGGACGACACCGTCGCCGACCTGGCCGGGCCCGGCACGGCTCTGGCCGACCTCGCCTACACCTCGCAGGTCGGACGGACCGGCATGGCCGAGCGGCTGGCGCTCGTCGTGCGCGACGCGGCCGAGCTGCGGGACGGGCTGGAGGCGTACGCGGCGGGCGCGAACCCCGGCCCCGGCGTCTTCACCGGCTCCGGCGGCGAGGACGGCACGCCGTCGGCGGCGGACTGCGTCCGGCTGTTCCGGGCCGGACGGCTGGAAGAGGTGGCGGCCGCCTGGGCCGGAGGAGCCGAGGTGCCGTGGCGCGAGTGCCACGACGGCGGGCGGCTGGTCTCGCTGCCGGTCTACCCGTTCCAGGAGGAGAGCTGCTGGCTCGGCCGCTGGCAGCGCGCCACCACGACCTCCGAGCCGCCTGCCGAGCCGTTGTTCGAGTCACCCACCGGGCCGCCCGCCGTGGAGACGCCGGAGGAGCAGGCCGTGGAGCTCGTGCCGGACGGGGAAGGGCTGCGGTTCGAGGTGCTGCCCGACGGGGTGGCGCTGGTGGTGATGGGGTCCGGCGCGTCCATGTTCACCAGGGAGCTGATCGACGACCTCCAGGCCGCGTTCGCCGAGATCGCCGGGCGCGAGGACGTCAAGGCGGTCGTGCTCACCGGCAGCGGCAACGTCTTCAGCATGGGCGCCACCCCGGAGGCCCTGCGCACCCTCGCGGGCGGCGAAGGACGTTTCACGGACGTGCCCTTCCTGTACGAGGGGCTGCTGCGGTGCGACCGGCCGGTCGTCGCCGCCGTCCAGGGGCACGCGTCGGGCGGCGGGCTGGCCTTCGGGCTCTTCGCCGACCTCGTCATCATGGCGGCCGAGGGGGTCTACAGCGCCAACTTCATGAAGTTCGGCTTCACGCCCGGGATGGGCGCGACGTACATCCTGGAGGAGCGGCTCGGCCGGTCGGCGGCGCACGAGATGCTCTACACCGGCCGGTCCGTGACGGGTGAGGAGCTGGCCCGGCGGGGGGCCGGGGTGACCGTCCTGCCGCAGGGCGCCGTGCTGAAGGCGGCGCTCAGGCACGCCCGCTCGATCGCCGCGCTGCCGCTGCCCGCCCTGCGGGCGCTCAAGTCCGAGCTGGCCGGACGGGTGCTCGACCGGCTGACCGGCGTCATCGCGGGGGAGTCGGGGATGCACGAGCGCGTGCTGGGGGAGGAGTCGCTGGCCCGCGTCGACGACTACTTCGCCAAGGTGGACACCTTCAGAGGCGACGCCCCGAAGGCGGACACGGGCAGAAGCGCGTCACCGAAGGCCCGTCCCGTGAAGGGGGGTTCTGCGAGGGGCGGGCCTGAGCCGGGGGAGGTGCGGCGGGTCATCGAGGGCACGCTCATGAGCCACCTCTACCTTCAGGCCCACGAGGTGGACGACTCGCTGAGCTTCAGCGAGATGGGGCTGGACTCGATCGGGGCCGTGGAGATCGTCCGGGACCTGAACCGGAGCTTCGGGCTCGACCTGGACTCCGTCGCCGTCTACGACCACCCGACCGTCCCCGCTCTGGTGGACGCCGTACGGGAGGCCGTGGCCGCCGACGGGCTGACCGTGCCTCCGCCACGTCCCGCCCCCGAGCAGCCGGTCCCGGAGGAGCGACCTTCCGTACCGAGGCAACCCACGCCCGCCGAGCGGGACGAGACGCCCGAACCGGGCGATCCGGAGGAGCGGGCGGGCCAGGTCCGGCTGCCCTCGCTCGACGGCGACCGCGCCGAGCCGGACACCACGACCGCCGAGCCTCCCGCGAACACCGGCACGGTCACCCTGGAGGCGGTGAGGCCCACCGAAGAGCCCCCCGCCCGTGAGGAGCCCACCCCCGCACGAGAGAAGGCGCCTGTCCGGGAGGGGGACATCGCCGTCATCGGCATGGCCGGGCGGTTCCCGGACGCGCCCGACCTCCGGACGTTCTGGCGGAACCTGGCGGACGGCCGGTGCAGCATCCGCGAGGTGCCCCCCGAGCGGTTCGACGTCTCGCGGGTGTACGACGCCGACCGCATGGCGCCAGGCCGGACGTACAGCAAGTGGGCCGCCATGCTCACCGACGTCGACGCCTTCGACGCGGCCTTCTTCAACATCTCGCCCCTGGAGGCCGAGACGATGGACCCGCAGCAGCGGCTGTTCCTCCAGGAGGCGTGGCACGCCCTGGAGGACGCCGGCTACGCCGCCAGGTCCGGCCGCAGACCGTGGGGGTGCTTCGTCGGCTGCGGCGCGGGCGACTACGCCGGCCTGCTGGCGGCGGCCGGACGCGACGACACCGGGCACGCCTTCCTCGGCAACGCCTCCTCGGTGCTGCCCGCGCGGATCGCGTACCTGCTGGACTTCGGCGGGCCGACCATGGCCGTGGACACCGCGTGCTCGTCCTCGCTGGTGGCCGTGCACCTGGCCTGCGAGAGCATCCGGCGCGGCGAGTGCGAGGCGGCGGTCGCGGGTGGGGTGGCGGTGATGAACACCCCGAGGATGCACATCTGGTGCAGCAAGGCCGGGATGCTCTCGCCCACCGGCACCTGCGCGCCCTTCGACGAGTCGGCCGACGGCATCGTGCTGGGCGAGGGCGTCGGCGTGGTCGTGCTGAAGCGGCTGGACCGGGCGCTGGCGGACGGCGACCACGTCCACGGCGTGATCCGGGCCAGCGGCGTCAACGGCGACGGCGCGAGCAACGGCATCACCGCGCCCAGCGCCTCCTCCCAGGCGGAACTGCTGACCGAGGTGCACCGGCGGGCCGGGATCCGTCCCGGCGCGGTGGACTACGTCGAGACGCACGGCACCGGGACCGAGCTGGGCGACCCGATCGAGGTCAAGGCGCTGGCCAAGGTGTTCGGCGCGGACCGCGAGCGCCCGTGCCGCATCGGCTCGCTCAAGGCGAACGTCGGCCACACCACCATGGCGGCGGGGATCGGTGGGCTGCTCAAGACCCTGCTGGCGTTGCGGCATCGGCAGTTGCCGCCGTCGCCGGGGTTCACCCGGGCCAATCCGAAGATCGACTTCGCGGACGGCGCGCTCGAAGTGGTCACGGAGCTGTCGCCCTGGACGCCCGGCCGCTCCGGCGAGCGGGTCGCGGCGGTGAGCAGCTTCGGCTTCAGCGGGACGAACTGCCACGTCGTGGTCGCCGAGCCGCCCTCCCGCGAACCGCGGGCCGGCGGCCGCGAGGACGTCGTCGTCCCCCTGTCGGCCTCGGACGAGCAGGCCCTGGCCCGGCTGCGCACCGGCCTGGCCGGCCACCTCGACGCCCACCCGGAGCTCGACGTGCGCGACGTCGCCCGCACGCTCGCCGTGGGCAGGCCGCACCTGGCCGGGGCCCGGTGCGCGTACGTGGCCGGGGACCTCGCCGACCTGCGCGGCCAGCTGCGCGACGGCGCCCGCCCGGCACGCGGTGAGGCGGGACGCCTCGCCGAGCGGTACACCGGCGGCGACGACCTCCCCTGGGACGACCTGACGGCGGGCGGGCGGCGGGTGCCGCTGCCGGGATACCCGTTCGCGGACGACCGGCGCCACTGGATCGGCGGCGACGACCACCCCGCCGGGCCCGGCGACGACCACCCCGCCGGGCCCGCCCCCGGGACCTGGATCCGCCCCGACGACCGGCTGGTCGCCGACCACCGGATCGGCGGCACCCCCGTGCTGCCCGGCGTGGCCTTCCTGACGATCGCCGCCGAGCGCGGCGGGCTGTCCGGTCCGGTGCGCTTCGAGCGGGTACGGTGGCTGCGCCCGTTCGAGGTGCGCGAGGCCCGCGCCCTGGACGTGGTCGTGCGCGACGACGGCGGCTTCGAGCTGGACGGGCACGCCCGCGGCACCCTGCGGACCGGCGACGGCGCACTCGGGCGGCTGGACGTCGCCCAGGTCGAGGCCCGGTGCGCGGACAGCCGTCCGGCCGACGACCTCTACCGCGCCTTCGACCGCGCCGGGCTGCACTACGGGCCCGGGTTCCGGGTGCTGCGCGAGGTCCGCGTCGGCGACGGCGAGGCGCTCGGCGTCCTGCGCGACGGCGCGCGCTGGGAGGCGCTGCTGGACGGCGCGCTCCAGACCGTCGCGGCGCTGCGTCCCGAGGGCGGTGAGCCCGCGATGCCGTTCAGCGTGGAGTCGGCCGAGCTGGACGGCCCGATCACCGGCCCCGCCCACGCCCACGTGACCGACGAGGGCCGGGACGGGTACACGGTCCGCCTCGCCGACGCCGCAGGGCGGGTCAGGGCCGAGTTCCGGGGGGTCGTCCTGCGGACCCGGCCGAGCCGCCCGGCGGACGGCATGATCTTCGCCCCCGTCTGGCGCCGGACCGAGGCCGCCACCGAGCCCGGTGCGGGCGGCGGCCGGGCTCTCGTGCTGCACACCCCCGCCGCCGAGCCGCTGGCCCGCGCCCTCCTGGACACCCACGAGGACGGCCGCCTGGCCCCGCTCGCCTCGCCCGCGACGCCGGAGGAACGGTACGACACCGTGTACGTCCTCGCCCTGCCCGACCGGAACGGCCCGCCCGCCGACGACCCCACCACCCATGACGTGTTCCGCCTGGTCAAGCGGCTTTCCGAGCAGGGGCGCGGCGGCTGGAGCCCCACGGTGAAGGTGGTCGTCGCCGGAGCCGTGCGGGTCGGGGACGAGGAGATCGTCCCGCACGCGGCCGGTGTGATCGGACTGACCAGGGCGGTGGCCGCCGAGCACCCGCACTGGACCGTCACCGTCATCGACGTCGGGGCCGCGCCGCAGCCGCCCGCCGACCTCGCCCGCCTGGTACGCGCCGAGAGCTGCGCCGACGAGCTGGTCGCCCTCCGCGACGGCCACCGCCACCTCCGCGCCCTGGAACCCCTGCCCCTGACCGCCGGACGCAGCCCGTACCGGGACGGCGGGGCCTACCTGATCGTGGGCGGGACCGGCGGGCTCGGACGCACCCTGAGCAGGCATCTGGCCGCCACCGCGGGAGCGCGGCTGGCCCTGGTCGGGCGGCGCGAGATCAGCCCCGAGATCCGCGAGCAGCTGGCCGAGATCGAGTCGCTCGGCGGCCAGGCCGTGTACCTGCGGGCCGACGTGGCCGACCGGGCCGCGTTCGGCAGGGCCGTCGAGGCGGCGCGGCAGCGGTTCGGCGAGCTCCACGGCGCCTTCCACGCCGCTCTGGTGCTGCGCGACATGACGCTCGCCAACATGGACGACGACGCGTTCGCCCAGGTGCTCGCGCCCAAGGTGGCCGGCGCCGCCGTCTTCGCCGAGGCGCTGGCGGGCCTGCCGCTCGACTTCCTGGCCTACTTCTCCTCTGCGGCCTCGTTCGTCGAGGTGGGCGGGCAGGCGAACTACGCGGCCGCCAGCACGTTCGAGGACGCCTACGCGCTGAGCCTGTCCGACCGGCCGGTCAGCGTGATCAACTGGGGTTACTGGGGCAGCGTCGGCGCGGTCTCCGGCGGCGGCTACGACGGCCGGTTCGCCGAGCTGGGCATCGGCTCGATCGAGCCGGAGGAGGGCATGGCGGCGCTGGCGTCCGTCCTGGGCTCGGGCGCGCGGCAGGCGCTCGTCGTCAAGGCGGAGCCGAAGGGCCTGGCCCACATCGGCGTCCGCACCCCGGACGCCGCCGCCGAGCCCGGCCGGGCCGGCGAGCCCGGTGAGCTGGAACGGGCGCGGACGGCGTTCGCCGCGCTGGACGACCTGGCCCGCGGGCTGCTGCACCGGTCGGCCGACCGGGTGAGGGCCGTCGAGAACGTGCGCGCGGACCGCGGACGGCTGCGCGCCGCCGTGTTCGACCTGCTGGACGGGCCCGCGCCGCAAACGTCGCCGGCGGACGTGCTGGCCCGCTTCCCCGACCTGGAGCCGCACGTCAAGCTGCTGACCGCCTGCGTCGAGGCGCTGCCCGGCGTGCTGGCGGGCGAGCGCGACCCCATGGAGGTGCTGTTCCCCGGCGGCTCGATGAGCCTGGTCGAGCAGGTCTACAAGGGGCAGGCGGTCTCGGACCACTTCAACCGGCTGCTGGCCGGTGAGGTCGCCCGCGGCGGCCCCCGCCGCGTCCTGGAGATCGGCGCCGGCACGGGCGCGAGCACCGGCTTCGTGCTGGACGCCCTCGAAGGCCAGGACGTCGAGTACACCTACACCGACGTCTCGCCCGGGTTCCTGCGCCACGGCGAGCGGGAGTTCGGCGCGCGCCGCCCGGACCTCGTGCTCGCCCTCTTCGACGTGGAACGCGACCCGGCCGAGCAGGGCTTCGAACCCGGGACCTACGACGTTGTGCTGGCCACGAACGTCCTGCACGCCACCGCCGACGTCGGCCGGACGCTGCGCAACGCCGCCGCGCTGCTGCGTCCCGGCGGACGGTTGCTGGTCAACGAGGTGACCAGGGCGGCCGACTTCCTGACCCTCACGTTCGGGCTGACCCCGGGCTGGTGGCGCTTCACCGACGAGGAGCTGCGCCTGCCGCACAGCCCGCTGCTCGGCGCGCCGCAATGGCAGCGGGCGTTCCGGGACGCCGGTCTCACCCCCGCCCGCACCCTGGGCATCCCCGGCACGCCCGTCGCGGAGCTCGACCAGTGCGTCCTGGTGGGCGAGACGGCGGCCGCCACAGCTCCCGGCACCGGCGCCCGCGGCTACGTCAAGCGGGTGTTCGCCGAGGTGCTCAAGTACGGGAGCACCGATCTGGACGAGCGCGCCACCTTCGAGACGTTCGGCATCGACTCGCTGGTGAGCCAGAACGTCATCCACCGGTTCGAGCAGGACCTGGGGCCGCTGCCGTCCACCCTGCTGTTCGAGAACCTGACGATCGAGGAGCTGGCCGCGTACCTGGAGAACGAGCACGGCGAGCGCCTGCGCGCGGCCCTCGGCCAGGAACCCGCGCCGGAGGAGCCGGCGCGGCCCGCGCCGCGCCGCGAGCCCGCCGCGCAGGCCCTCGACATCGCCGTGGTCGCGGTGACCGGCCGCTACCCGGCCTCCCCCGACCTGGACGCCTTCTGGAGCAACCTGGCGAAGGGCGCGAACTGCATCACCGAGGCGGACCGCTTCGACCTGGACGCCCTGTACGACCCCAAACGCGGACGCAAGCAGCGCACCTACAGCAAGTGGGGCGGCTTCATCGAGGGCGTGGAGCAGTTCGACGCGCCCTTCTTCGGCATCCTGCCGCGCGACGCCGAGATCACCGACCCGCAGGAACGCCTGTTCCTGGAGACCGCCTGGACCCTGCTCGAAGACGCCGGCTACCTGAGCGAGCACACCAGGCAGCCGAGCACCGGCGTCTTCGTCGGCACCATGTACGGCTCCTACGGGCGCATGGCGGCGGCCGAGGGCTGGCCGGAGGGCAGGTTCGCGGGGGCGCACTCGGCGTACTGGTCGATCGCCAACCGGGTGTCGTACTTCTTCGACCTGCGCGGGCCGAGCCTCGCCGTCGACTCGGCCTGCTCGTCGTCGCTGACCGCGGTCCAGCTCGCCTGCGAGAGCCTGCGGCGCGGCGAGTGCGCGCAGGCCATCGCGGGCGGCGTGAACCTGATCCTGCACCCCGCCCACTTCGTGGCGCTCTGCTCGCTGAACATGCTCGCCGCCGACGGCGCCTGCAAGGTGTTCGACGAGGCGGCGGACGGGTTCGTCCCGGGGGAGGGCGTCGGGGCGGTGCTGCTCAAGCCCCTGGCCGACGCCGAGCGGGACGGCGACCGGATCTACGGCGTCATCAAGGGCGCCTTCGCCAACGCCGGAGGGAAGACCGCCGGGTACACCGTGCCCAATCCGAGCGCCCAGGCCGACCTGGTCACCGAGGCGGTCCGGCGGGCCGGGCTGGACCCGCGGACCATCTCGTACGTCGAGGCCCACGGCACCGGCACCGCGCTCGGCGACCCCATCGAGATCGCCAGCCTGACCCGGGCCTTCGCCTCCCAGGGCTTCGCGGACGCGGACCGCGTGGACCGGATGGTCGGCTCCGTCAAGGCCAACATCGGGCACCTGGAGGGGGCGGCGGGCATCGCCGGGCTGACCAAGGTGCTGCTGCAGTTCCAGCACGGCCAGGTGGCTCCCTGCGCGAACCTGGAGACGCCCAACCCCAAGATCGACTTCACCGCGTCCCCCTTCCGGCCGCCGGACCGGCTGACCGACTGGCAGCGGCCCTTCCTGGACGGCGAGACGTTCCCGCGCAGGGCCGGGGTCAGCTCGTTCGGCGCCGGCGGGGCCAACGTGCACGTCGTCCTGGAGGAGTACGTGCCCACCGCCGGGACGCCGCCGGAGCCCGCCGACGCGGGGGAGCAGGTGATCCTGCTCTCGGCGCGTACCCGCGACCAGCTCCGCGCCATGGCGGGCCAGGTCGCCGACGTCGCGGCGAGCGGGCGGGCGGGGCTGGCGGAGCTCGCGTACACCACTCAGGTGGGCCGCGCCGAGCTGCCCGAACGGCTCGCCGTCCGGGCAGCCGGCCTGGACGAGCTGGCCGCCCGGCTGCGTTCGTTCGCGGGCGACGGCGAGGCCGAGG
>NZ_JBSFGJ010000165.1:0-19016 GCF_053596515.1 Nonomuraea sp. NPDC001684 | reverse complement strand
CTCAGAGCGGTTCAGAGGGGGCTTCAGGCGGACCGGGACAGCGTGCCGGGCTCGACGCCGTGCTCGAAGGGCAGGCCCTGGGCGTGCCGGGCCAGCTCGTCGAGCGCGAGGTCGGCCATCCTGGCCAGCTCGCCGCCCAGCGAGCCGGCGACGTGCGGCGTGACGAGCACGTTCGGCAGGTCGTAGAGGGGCGAGTCGGCGGGCAGGAACTCCGGCTCGGTGTGGTCGAGCACCGCGTACAGCCGTCCGGAGGTCAGCTCGGCGATCAGCGCGTCCTGGTCGACCAGGGCGGCCCTGGCCGTGTTGATCAGCGTGGCGCCGTCGCGCATGGCGGCCAGCCGGCCCGCGTCGATCAGGTGGCGGGTCTCGGGCAGGTCGGGCGCGTGCAGGCTGACCACGTCGGAGCGGGCGACCAGCTCGTCCAGCCCGACCCGGCGCGCCCCCAGGTCCTCCGTCAGGTACGGATCGCTGACCAGCACCTCGAAGTCGAACGGCCGCAGCAGCTCGATCACCCGCCGCCCGATCCTGGAGGCCCCGACGACGCCGACCACCCGCCGGTAGTTGCCGAAGCCGGGGAAGCGGGCGTCCCAGTCGTCGTTGGCCCGCCGCGCCCGGTAGGCGCGGGCGATGTCGATCACCCGCTTGTTCGCGAACAGGATCGCCGCGAGCGTGAACTCGGCCACCGGCTCGGCGTTGGCCGAGGCGGCCGAGGAGACCACGATGCCGCGCTCCCAGCAGGCGTCGGTGACGTGGTGCTTGACCGAGCCGGCCGCGTGCACGATCGCCCGCAGCCGGGGCGCGCGGGCCAGCACCTCGGCGGTCACCGGCGGGCAGCCCCACGAGGTGAGCAGCACCTCGGCCTGCGACAGGTCGGCGTCGTCGAACGCGGCGACCTCGGCCCGGACGTCGGCCACCCGGGCCAGCCGGGCGCGCACCTCGCCGGTGAGCATGCGCCCGGCGACCTCGGCGGCCATGGCGACGACCGTCACCGGCTTGTTCATGTTCTCCCCCGAGAGCTCGTTCACTTGACGCTGCCCGCCGTCATCCCGGCCTTCCAGAACCGCTGCAGGGACACGAACACCAGCAGCAGGGGCACCACGGACAGCAGCGACCCGGTGATCACGAGGCTGTGGAACTCGGGGAAGGCGTTGCCCTGCTTCTCCCAGCCGTACAGGCCGAGGCTGAGCGGGTAGAGCCGCTGGTCGCTCAGCATGACCAGGGGCAGGAAGAAGTTGTTCCAGATGGCGGTGAACTGGAACAGGAAGATCGTCACGTACGCGGGCAGCAGCATGGGCAGCGCCACGGACACGAACGTGCGCAGCTCGCCGGCCCCGTCGGACCTGGCCGCCTCCAGCACCTCGCCGGGCACGTACCCGGAGGAGAGCACCCGCGCCAGGTAGACGCCGAACGGATGCACCAGCACCGGCACGAACACCGACCAGAACGTGTTCACCACGCCGACCTTGGAGGCCAGCAGGTAGAGCGGCACGGCGGTGGCGGTGGTCGGCACCAGCACGCCGAGCAGCACCAGCCCGAACATCTTCTCCTTGGCGAACCAGGAGTACTTGTCGAAGGCGTAACCGCACATCACGGTGACGAACGAGCTGACCGCCGCGCCGACCCCGGCGTACAGGACGCTGTTGAGGTACCAGCGGAAGAAGACGCCGTCGCCCTCCTGCGCGACCGCCCTGATGTTCTCGAACAGGTTGAAGCCGGCGAAGGAGAAGCCGGGCGTCGAGTACAGGTCCGACAGCGACTTGGTGGAGGCGAACAGCAGCCACGTCAGCGGCAGCAGCGTGTAGAGGGCGGAGATGATCAGCAGCACGTTGACCGTGGCGCGGGACATCCACTTCACCGGCGGTTCCCCCACTTCGTGACGGCGTAGGACAGCACGGCGGCGAGCAGCGCGAGCAGGATGGAGGCCGCGCCGGCCTGGCCGTAGTCGTTGTTGCCGAACGCCTCGTTGTAGGCGTACATGTTGGGCGTCCAGGTGCTGACGACGCCGTCGCTGACGTTGTCGAGCACCATCGGCTCGGTGAACAGCTGCAGCGAGCCGATGATCGTGAACAGCACGGTGGTGACCACGGCGCCGCGGATCAGCGGCACCTTGACCTGGAGGGCGACGCGCAGCGGGCCGGCGCCGTCCATCCTGGCCGCCTCGACGACCTCGGCCGGGATGGCCTGGAGCGCCGCGAAGTAGATGATCATGTTGTAGCCCACCCACTCCCACAGCGCGATGTTGACCACCGAGCCGAGCACGTGGTCGCCGCCGAGGAAGTCGACGTCGCCGAGCAGGTCCACGATGGGGCTGATGCCGGGCAGGTACAGGTAGAGCCAGATCAGCCCGGCGATCACGCCCGGCACGATGTGCGGCATGAACAGCGCGAGCTGGAAGAACTTGCCCAGCCTGGCCAGCCCGGAGTCCAGCAGCAGCGCCAGCGTGAGCGCGCCGCCGATCATCAGCGGGATGTACAGCACGCAGTAGCCGAGGATGACCAGGAAGCCGTCGGTGAAGGCGGAGTCCTTCAGCGTGTCCAGGTAGTTGCCGAGCCCGACGAACACGGTCTCCGCGCCGCCGAAGCCGAGCCCCGACGACTTCTCGCTGAACAGGCTGAGGTAGACCGCGTAGGCCAGCGGGGCCACGATCACGGCCGCGAACAGCGCGAAGAACGGCCCGACGAACAGCAGGATCGCCCCCCGCCGCCGCCACCCCTCGCCGCCGCGACCGCTTCCTACTGGAGGAGTCACAAGCTGCCTTTCGGTGGGTCGCGGCGGAGCCGGCGCTCCGCCGCGAGCGTCGTGCTACTGCTGGGCGACGTTGAGGCCGCGGCTCTTGATCTCGCCGACGGTGGCCGTCTGAGCGGCGTCCAGCACGCCGGGGATGGTGGTGCCGCCGCTGGAGACCTTGCCGAGGGCGTCCTTGAAGGTGGTCAGCGTCTGGACCATGCTCGGGCCCCACGTCCAGCCGGGCTGGACCGTCTTGTACGACTCCGCGAACAGCGCGTAGATGTCCTGGCCGCCGTAGAAGGAGGCGTCGAAGCTCTTGGCCGCGACCGGCACGAGGTCGGCGATGGCCGGGAAGCCGCTGGAGGTGCCCGAGGACAGGCGGGCGGTCCACGCCTCCTCCGAGCCGGTCAGCCACTTGACGACCTCGACGGCGGCCTTGGCGTTCTTCGACCCCTTGCTCACGCCGAACGTGGTGCCGCCGAGCATGCCGCTGGCCGGGGTGCCCCAGTTCGGGATCGGCGCGATGGCCCACTTGCCGGCCTGGCCGGCGTGGTTGCCCTTCATGACGCCCGCGCCCCAGTTGGCGCCGACGTAACCCCAGAGGGTGTCGTCCTCGAAGGCGGCGTTCCACTCCTGGCTGAAGGACGGCTGGACCTTCAGCAGGTCGTCCTTGACCAGGCCCTGCCAGTACTCGGCGACCTTCTTGCTGGGCTCGTCGTTGATCGTCACCTTCCAGGCGTCGCCCTCGGTGCCGAACCACTTGCCGCCCGCCTGCCACGACAGCGCGGCCAGCACGCTCGGGTCATCGGGGAAGAAGGTGGCGATGCGCGACTTGCCGTCGGCCTTCTTGACCTTCTCGGCGGCAGTGCGGAAGTCGTCCCAGGTCTTGGGGACCTCGATCTTGTTCTTCTCGAACAGGTCCTTGCGGTAGAAGAACACCTGCGGCGCGGCGTCCATGGGCAGCGCCCACGCCTTGCCGCCCAGCTCGACCAGGCCGAAGACCTCGGCCGGGTACTTGGACTTGACGTCGGCCACGTCGGCCGAGATGTCCTGGAGGGCGCCCTGGTTCACGAAGTCGGGCAGCTGCGGGTACTCCACGGACATGACGTCGGGGGCGTTGCCGGCCTTGACGGCGTTGGAGAACTTGGCGTAGCCGCCCGCGTTGCCCGAGGGGATCTCCTCGTACTTGATCTGGACGTCCTTGTGTGACTTGTTGAAGGCGTCCACGACCTGCTGGGTGCCCTTGGCCCAGCCCCAGAAGGTGACCTCGGCGGGCTTGCCCGCCTCGCCCGCGGGCTGCGCCGGCTCCGTGCTGCCGCACGCGGCGGCGAGCAGGCTCATACCGGCCAGCAGTCCGGCAATGCCGGCGCTCTTGCGTCCCATCGATGGCTCCTCATCGCTTCGATCGATAAGGCATCATTCGCTCATACTCGATCGGTTGTCTAGAGAGAGGCCACAAATCGATCAATAACGAAATGGATGCGTAACGTCACGGACGCGGCGCGACCGTGGATTCCCGGACCCTCAGCTCGGGCAGCAGCGCCACGTGCTGGGCAGGGCGCCGCGGGCCCTCCTGGATCCGGCTCACCAGCAGGTCGACGGCACAGCGGCCGACCGCGGCCTTGGGGGGCGCGACGGCCGTGAGCGGGGGGTCGCTGAGCGCCGCCACCTCGTCATCGTAGGCGACCAGCGACACCTCTTCGGGAATGCGCACCCCGGCCGTCCGCAGGTGCTGGACCAGCAGCAACGTGTCCTCGTCGTTGTGCACCAGCATGGCGGTGACCCCGCCCCTGATCGCCGCGACCACGTCGGCCACCTGCTCGCGCGAGGGCCCCTCCTGCGCGACGTCGAGGTGGACGGGCTCGGCCAGCCCCAGGTCGCGGACGGCGGCGAGGAACCCGTGCCGCACCCGGGGGGCCGTCGGGCTGTCCCGCGAGACCATCGCCAGGCGCCGGTGCCCGAGCTCGGCCAGGTGCCGGGTGCCGAGGAAGGCCCCGTGGGCGTGGTGGGAGGCCGCCGCGTCCAGCAGCGAGGCGGGCCCGCCCAGCTCGGCCCGCCGTTCGACGAGCACCGCCGGCACGCCCAGCTCGGCCAGCCAGTCCTCGTGCGAGGCGTCCGGCTGCCTGCTCGGGGTGAGCAGCAGGCCCTCGATGCCGCCGTCCACGAGCTGCCTGACCTGGGTGCGGTCCTCCTCGTCGTCGTAGCGCGAGACGCCGAGGACGAGCCGCGCGCCCAGCCGTTCGGCCTGCTCGCGGGCACCCCTGATGACCGCCGGGTAGTAGTAGGTGGCCGAGGGCACCAGCATGCCGAGGGTCAGGGAGCGCTCCCTGGCCGGGGCGGGCGCGGACTCGGGCCGGGTGATGCCGCCGTGCACGCGGTTGACCAGGCCCTGGCCGGCCAGGTGCTCGACGTCCCTGCGCAGGGTGACCATCGAGACGTTGAGCCGGTCGACCAGCTCGGCCAGGCGTACGGAACCGCGCTCGCGCACCTCGCGCAGGATCAGTTCATGACGTTGTTCGGCGAACACCGCGACTCCTTCTGACTCGACCCTACGATCCTAGCGGGAAGTGCTTTCGTTTTTGAACGGATGCTTTCGTTCGATCAGGATGCTAAGGTCCCGGCCGAGACCGGACGTCCCTTTGGAGTGCCGCATGTTCCCGCTTCCGCCGGAGGATCGAACGCTCAGCCCGTACACCGGCTGGACCCGCGCCCATTGGGAGGCGGTGGCCGACGGGCTGCTGGCCGCGGTGGAACCGTACCGCTCCGCGGACGGCGCCGTGATCACGTTGCCGGGACGCGAAAGCTGGTCGCGCTGCGACGGCCTGGAGGGGTACGCGCGCACCTTCCTGCTGGCCGCCTTCCGCGTGGCCGGCGGCGGCCCCGAGGAGCTGCTGGCCCCGTACGCGCGCGGCCTGGAGTCCGGCCCCGGCGTCTGGCAGCCGATCGAGGACCGCACCCAGCCCATGGTCGAGGCGGCCTCGATCGCCCTGTCGCTCTGGCTGACCCGCGAGCGCCTGTGGGACCGACTGTCCCCCGCCACCCGTGAACGCGTCGCCGCGTACCTGGCCGGGGCGCTGCGCCACGAGCCGGTGGACAACAACTGGTGGCTGTTCCCCGCCATGGTGGGCGGCTTCCTGTCGGCCGCCGGCCTGCACGCCGAGGAGGCCGGCGCGGCGGTGGAGCGCGGCCTGGCCCGCATCGAGCCCTGGTACGCCGGCGACGGCTGGTACGCCGACGGCGACAACCGCTCCTTCGACCACTACAACGGCTGGGCCATGCACCTCTACCCGGCCCTGCTGGCCCACCTGGGGGGCCAGGGCTCCCCCGGGCCCCGCCTGCGCCGCTTCCTGGAGAGCTACGCCCTCACCTTCGACCAGGACGGCCGCATGGTCTACCAGGGCCGCTCCCTCACCTACCGCTTCGCCTCGGCGACCTCGCTCTTCGCCGGCGCCCTGCTGGAGGCCACCCCGCTCTCCCCCGGCCAGACCCGCCGCATCGCCTCCGGCGTCCTGCGCCGCTTCCTCGACGAGGGCACGCTCTCCCCCGAGGGGCTGCTCACGCTGGGCTGGCACGGCCCGCACGAGCCCTCGCTGCAGTCCTACTCCGGCTCGGCGTCGCCGTACTGGGCGTCGAAGGCGTTCCTCGGGCTGCTGCTGCCGGCCGGCCATCCGGTGTGGACCGCGACCGAGGAGCCCGGCCCCACCGGCCTGGCCGCGCTGCCCGGCCCGGGACTGGTCGTCCAGCACACCGGCGACGTCGCCCGCCTGCTCAACCACGGCAGCCAGCACCACCCCGGCGACCCCCTGTACGACCGCTACGCCTACTCCACCCGCACCGCGCCGACGACGGGCGTCCCCGACAACCACTTCGGCGTGGTCGGCCCGGACGGCACGGTCGCCGGGCGCGGCACGATCACCCCTCGGGGGGCGGGCTCGGCGGGCGACCTGGCGTGGGCCGCGTCGGCGGGCGCCGGTGTGGAGAGCCTGAGCGTGATCAGGGGGGCCGTCGAGGTGCGCGTCCATCGGGTCGCGCCCGGCTCGGCGGTCCGGCAGAGCGGCTGGGCGCTCGTCGCGTCCGCCGACCAGGCCGACCAGACCGACCAGACCGACCAGACCGGCGGGCCCGGCGCCCGGGTCCGGGTCCGGGTCCGGGACGGCGGCGGGCTGGTCTCCGAGCTGGCCGCGATGCGCGGCTACAGCCGGGCCTACGTCGCCGACGACCCTGAGGGCAGCGCCTTCGGGGCCCCGGCGGCCGTGCCGGTGCTGGAGGGGGTGCCGGCGGACGGCTGGGCGGTCAGCGCGGCCGTCCTGGACGGCGGCCCGGCCGGGACGCCGTCGACGGCAGCTGACGACATCCCGCCGACGGTGCCGTCGGCGGCGGTGACGGCTGACGAGATCACGCTGACCTGGCCCGACGGCACCCGCCACACCTTCCAGGTCCGCCCCCCGGACACCGCCGCCTGACGGCCCCGGCTCAGGCCAGGAAGGCGCGCAGGAGGGCTGCCGTGCCCTCCAGGTGCTCGGCCATCGCCCGGCGCGCCGCGTCCGGGTCGCCGGCCAGGATGGCGTCCACGATGGCCCGGTGCTGGGCGGCCGCGTGCTCGATGTTCACCTGGAGCATCGGGATCGCGTTCAGCAGGTCGCTCACCCGGGAGCGGGCGTCGGCGCACGTCGCCGCGAGCAGCGTCGAGCCGGTCAGCTCGGCGATCGACAGGTGGAAGGCCGTGTCCAGGCGCCGGTAGTCCTCCAGGGGCGCCGCGTCCAGCTCGGCCAGCCGGCGCAGCAGCACCTCCCGCTGGGCGGGGGTGAGCTCGGCCGCGGCCAGCACCTGCGCCGCCCCGCACTCGACCGCCAGCCGGAACGTCAGCGCGTCCGACAGCTCGGCCATGCCCATGTCGGCCACCGCCTGCCGCAGGTCGCCCGCGTCGGGCCGCGGCGGGACATAGGTGACGAACGCGCCGCCGTACCGGCCGCGCCGCACGTCGAGGTAGCCCGCGTCCTGAAGGGCGCGGATGGCCTCGCGCAGGGTGACCCTGCTGATGCCCAGCCGCACGGCGAGCTCGCGCTCGGGCGGCAGCTTGTCGCCGTACGCCACCACGCCCAGTTTGATCGCCTGGAGCAGCCGTTCCACGGTCTCCTCGAAGGCGTTTCCCGCCTTCACCGGGCGCAGCACTGTCATCAAACGCGCCGAATCGTCCAAGGTGTCCTCAGGTCTTGACAAGCGATCCCGGCATGCACATCAATGGTCTGAGACTAGCCCAATCAACGGGAAAGCGCTTCAGAGCAGATCGGAGCGACCTAGGGTGAGCGAACCAGCGGGCGACGGATTCCTGTCCGTCGAGGAACTGCGGGGCGAGGTCGCCTCCGGCCGGATCGACACGGTGCTGCTCGCCGTCGCCGACATGCAGGGCAGGTTGCAGGGCAAACGGCTCTCCGCCCGCTACTTCCTGGACGAGGTGCTGCACCACGGCTCCGAGGGCTGCAACTACCTGCTCGCGGTCGACGTGGACATGAACACCGTCGCCGGCTACGACATGTCCTCCTGGGACCGGGGCTACGGCGACTTCGCGATGAAGCCCGACCTGTCCACCCTGCGCCGGGTCCCCTGGCAGGACGGCACCGCCCTGGTCATGGCCGACCTGGCCTGGGAGGAGGGCGGCGAGGTCACCGCCTCGCCGCGGCAGATCCTGCGCCGCCAGCTCGCTCGCCTGGCCGAGCGGGGCCTGGCCGCGTACGTGGGCACCGAGCTGGAGTTCGTCGTCTACGACGACAGCTACGAGGACGCCTGGCAGCGCGCCTACCGCGACCTGACCCCCGCCAACCTCTACAACGTCGACTACTCCCTCCTCGGCACCGCCCGCGTCGAGCCGCTGCTCCGGCGCATCAGGCGCGACATGGAGGGCGCCGGCATGTACGTCGAGTCGGCCAAGGGCGAGTGCAACCTCGGCCAGCACGAGATCGCCTTCCGCTACGACGAGGCCCTGCGCACCTGCGACAACCACTCGATCTACAAGAACGGCGCCAAGGAGATCGCCGCCCAGGAGGGCCGCTCGATCACCTTCATGGCCAAGCCGAACCAGCGCGAGGGCAACTCCTGCCACATCCACATCTCGCTGCGCGGCCTCGACGGCGGCCTGGCGATGGCGGGCGAGGGGCCGTACGGACTCTCGCAGCTCGGCGCGCGGTTCATCGCCGGGCAGCTCGCCCGCATGCGCGAGCTCACTTTGCTGTACGCCCCCAACGTCAACTCCTACAAGCGTTACGTGCCCGGCAGTTTCGCGCCGACCGCCGTCAAGTGGGGCGTGGACAACCGCACCTGCTCCCTGCGACTGGTGGGCCACGGGCCGTCGCTGCGGGTGGAGAACCGGGTGCCGGGCGGGGACGTCAACCCCTACCTGGCGGTGTCGGCGCTGATCGCGGCCGGCCTGGACGGCATCGACCGGGAGCTGCCGCTGGAGGACGCCTTCGAGGGCAACGCCTACGACTCCGGCGCCGAGACCGTGCCGCACACGCTGCGGGACGCGCTCGCCCTGTTCGAGGGGTCGAAGCTGGCCAGGGAGGCGTTCGGCGACGACGTGGTCGAGCACTACGCGAACAACGCGCGCGTGGAGCTGGCCGCCTTCGACGCGGCGGTGACGGACTGGGAGCTGTTCCGTGGTTTCGAGCGAATGTGACGGTAGGCATGAGGATCGTTAATCCGGCGACGGAAGAGGTCGTCGCCGAGGTCGAGATGGCCGACGCGGCCGAGGTCGACCGGGCGGTGGAGCGGGCCGCGAAGGCGTACCGGAGCTGGCGGGAGGTGGCGCCGGGCGACCGGGCGCGGCTGCTGCGCCGCTTCGCCGACCTGGTGGACGCCCACGGCGAGGAGCTGGCCCGGCTGGAGCTGGACAACGCCGGGCACCCGATCGGCAACGCGCGCTGGGCGGCCGGGGCCGTCCGCGACGTGCTGCACTTCTACGCCGCCGCCCCCGAGCGCAACCACGGCAAGCAGATCCCGGTGCCCGGCGGCGTGGACATCACGTTCCAGGAGCCGCTGGGCGTGGTGGGCGTCATCGTGCCGTGGAACTTCCCGATGCTGATCATGTCGTGGGGCGTCGCCCCGGCGCTGGCGGCGGGCAACACGGTGATCGTCAAGCCGGCGGAATGGACTCCGCTCACGGCGCTGCGGCTGGCCGAGCTGGCCCTGGCGGCGGGCCTCCCCGAGGGGGTGCTCCAGGTGCTGCCCGGGGCAGGGGAGGTCGCGGGGGCCCGGCTGGTCGAGCATCCCGGCGTGGCCAAGATCGTGTTCACCGGCTCGACGGAGGTGGGCAAGGAGATCGCCGCCAAGGCGGCGGCGCAGGTCAAGCGGGTGACGCTGGAGCTGGGCGGCAAGTCCGCGAACATCGTCTTCGCCGACTCGGATCTCGAAAAAGCAGCAAAAACAGCCCCTTATGCGGTCTTCGACAACTCCGGCCAGGACTGCTGCGCCCGCTCGCGCATCCTCGTCCAGGCCGAGGTGTACGACGAGTTCCTGGAACGCCTGTCGGCGGCGGTGCGCGGCGTCAAGGTCGGCGACCCGCTCGACGAGTCCACCGAGATGGGCCCGCTGATCAGCGCCGAGCACCTGGAGCGCGTCCGCGGCTTCGTCGAGGGCACGCCCTACCTCCAGGGCGACTGCCCCCAGGGCAAGGGCTTCTGGTTCCCGCCGACGGTGCTCACCTCCAAGGTCACCGACCGCGCCTTCACCGAGGAGATCTTCGGCCCGGTCGTGTCGGTGGTGCCGTTCGCCGACGAGGCCGAGGCCGTGCGCATCGCCAACGACACCCCGTACGGGCTGAGCGGCTCGATCTGGACGCGCGACGTCGGGCGGGCGCTGCGGGTGGCCCGCGCGGTGGAGTCGGGCGCCCTGTCGGTGAACTCGCACTCCTCGGTGCGCTACTGGACCCCGTTCGGCGGCTTCAAGCAGTCCGGCCTCGGCCGCGAGCTCGGCCCCGACGCCTTGACGGCCTTCACCGAGACCAAGAACGTCTTCATTTCATGGGAGTAGGTACAGTGCAGCGATTGCAGGACCGGGTGGCCGTGATCACCGGCGCGGGCAGCGGCATCGGGCTGGCCACGGCGCGCAGGTTCGCGCAGGAGGGCGCGAGGGTCGTCTGCGTCGACATCGACGAGGAGGCCGGGGCCAAGGCCGCGGGCGAGGTCGGCGGCCTCTTCGTCAAGGCCGACGTGACCAGCGAGGACGACGTCGTCCGGATGTTCGCCACGGCCCACGAGACCTACGGCAGCGTGGACGTCGCCTTCAACAACGCCGGCATCTCGCCGCCCGACGACGACTCGATCCTGGAGACCGGCCTGGACGCCTGGCGCCGCGTCCAGGAGGTGAACCTGACCAGCGTGTACCTGTGCTGCAAGCACGCCATCCCGTACATGCGGCGGCAGGGCAAGGGTTCGATCATCAACACCGCGTCGTTCGTGGCGGTGATGGGGTCGGCCACGTCGCAGATCTCGTACACGGCCTCCAAGGGCGGCGTGCTGGCGATGTCGCGCGAGCTGGGCGTGCAGTTCGCCCGCGAGGGCATCCGGGTCAACGCGCTGTGCCCGGGGCCGGTGAACACGCCGCTGCTGCAGGAGCTGTTCGCCAAGGACCCCGAGCGGGCCCAGCGGCGTCTGGTGCACATCCCGGTGGGCCGCTTCGCCGAGGCGTCGGAGATCGCCGCCGCCGTGGCGTTCCTGGCCAGCGACGACGCCTCCTTCATCACGGGGGCCGAGTTCCTGGTGGACGGCGGCATCTCCGGCGCGTACGTGACGCCGCTGTGACCCGTCCGGTCATCGGCGTCACGACGTACGTCGAGCCCGCCCGGTTCACCGTGTGGGACCTGCCCGTCGCGCTGCTGCCGTACATGTACGTCGAGAAGATCGTCCAGGCCGGCGGGCAGCCCGTGCTGCTGCCGCCGGCCGGCGATCCCGCCCAGGTCGTGGGGCGGCTCGACGGTCTCGTCCTGGCCGGCGGCGGCGACGTCGACCCGGCCAGGTACGGCCGGGCGGCGCACGAGCGCACCGGCTACGTCCGGGAGTTCCGGGACGAGGCCGAGTTCGCCCTCCTGGCGGCGGCCCTGAAGGCCGGGCTGCCGTTCCTGGGCATCTGCCGCGGCCTGCAGGTGCTCAACGTGCTGCTCGGCGGCACCCTGCACCAGCACCTGCCCGACGTGACCGGGCACACCGGCCACTCCCCCGCGCCCGGCGAGTTCGGCCACCTGCCGGTCACGCCCGTCCCCGGCAGCCGCCTGGCCAAGGTGCTCGGCACGGACCCGGTGGCGGTCCCGCACTACCATCACCAGGCCATCGACCGGCTCGGCCGGGGCCTCACGGTCACCGCCACGGCCGGCGACGGGACGATCGAGGCGGTGGAGCTCGACTCCGGCGGGTTCGCGGTGGCGGTCCAGTGGCACCCGGAGGCGGGCGACGGACCGGCGCTCTTCGAGGCGTTCACGGCGGCCTGCTGAGACCGTTACTGGAAAGCTTCTTTACCTTTTCTGCGCCCTAAAATCCCGCGAAATCCCAGCTCAGGGGGCCATACCACCGCGTTATAGGAAACTTGTTGGGTACCGGGTCGCGCCATCCCGGTGTCACCCTGTGTTCATCCCCAGCCGGCCGGGGCTCTTCCACTCCACACCCCCCTGAGGAGCCAGAGAGTGAACCCCAAACTCAGGTTGGGGGCTGCCGCAATGCTCGCGCTAGCCCTGACCACCAGCTCGCTGGTGGGCGCCACGAGCGCCACAGCCCAAGCGTCGCAGGTGGCCGATCCTCCCAGCCCCGACGAGCGCAGGAACGCGATCGCCACCGCGCACAACGCGATCCTGGCCGACTCGGCGGCATTGCTGGCATCCGAGCAGGACACGTTCACGCTGACGTCGACCGTCGAAGGCGTCCGCGGCCTGCAGTACCTGACCTACGCCCGTAAGCACGCGGGCCTGCCCGTCTACGGCGGCGACGTGGTCGTCGCCACGGACGCCTCCGGCGCGGTGGTCGACACGGTCGCCACCGGGCAGCGCACGAAGATCGGGATCGGCACGAAGGCGAGGGTCACCGCGGCCCAGGCCGCCGTGACGGCCAGGGCCAAGGTGGCCAGGGTCGAGACCGTCGCCACGCCCGTGCTGTCCGTGCACGCCACCACGACGACCCCGCGGCTGGCCTGGGAGGTCCTCGTCACCGGCGCCACCGCCGCCGGTCACGAGACCAAGCTCCACGTCTACGTGGACGCCCTGACCGGCAAGGTCATCGACGACTGGGACGAGGTGCGCGACGGCACCGGCAACAGCTACTACGTCGGCACCGTCACCATCGACACCAGCCCCTCGTACACGATGCGCGACCCCCGCAGGAGCGGCGTCGCGTGCGGCGGCCAGAACGGCTCGCCGTACACGAAGACCACCGACACCTGGGGCAACGGCTCGGGCACGAACCTGGAGACCGCCTGCGTCGACGCGCTCTACGCCGCGCAGCGGGAATGGGACATGCTGAGCGCCTGGCTCGGCCGCAACGGCATCAACGGCCAGGGCGGCGGCTACCCGGCCCGCGTCGGTCTGGCCGACGTCAACGCCTACTGGAACGGCCAGTACGGCTCCTTCGGCCACAACTCCGCCAACTCCCAGCAGCTCACGTCGATGGACGTGGTCGGCCACGAGTTCGGCCACGGCATCTTCCAGTTCACCAGCGGCGGCTCGGGCAGCGGCAACGAGACCGGCGGCATGAACGAGTCCACCGGCGACATCTTCGGCGCGCTCACCGAGGCGTACGCCAACAACCCGAACGACCCGCCGGACTACCTGGTCGGCGAGGAGGTCAACCTCTCCGGGTCCGGGCCGATCCGCAACATGTACAACCCGTCGGCCCTCAGCCACCCGAACTGCTACAGCGCCTCCATCCCGAACACCGAGGTGCACGCGGCGGCCGGTCCGCAGAACCACTGGTTCTACCTGGTGGCCGAGGGCACCAACCCCTCGGGCAAGCCCGCCAGCACCCGCTGCGACAACGGCGCCGCGATCACCGGCATCGGCATCCGCAAGGCCGGTGAGGTGTTCATGTCCGCGCTGAACACGAAGACCCAGCCGTGGACGCACGCCAAGGCCAGGGTCGCCACCCTCCAGGCCGCCAAGACCCTGTACCCGGGCAGCTGCACCGAGTTCAACGTGGTCAAGAACGCCTGGGACGGCGTCAGCGTACGGGCCCAGTCCGGCGAGCCGACCTGCACCCAGGGCAGCAACGACTTCTCGGTCAACCTGAACCCCGCCTCCGGCAGCGTCACCCCCGGCCAGAGCACCACGACCACGGTGAGCACCACCGTGACCGGCGGCTCGGCGCAGTCGATCACCCTGCGGACCGGCACCCTGCCGGCCGGCGTGACCGCCTCGTTCAGCCCGGCCACCATCACCGCGGGGCAGAGCTCGACGCTGACGATCACCACCTCGGCGAGCAGCCCGCAGGGCAGCCACTCGATCGCCATCACGGCCGACGGCGCCGACGTGGACCGCCAGGCCACCTACAACCTGCAGATCGGGCAGAGCTCGCCGAACGACTACTCCTTCGGCGTGACCCCGTCGTCGGCCTCGGTGCAGGCCGGTCAGTCGGCCACCGCCACGGTCAGCACGCAGGTCACCGCCGGTCAGGCGCAGAGCATCGCCCTGGCGGCGAGCAACGTGCCCGCGGGCGTGACGGTCAGCTTCAGCCCGTCCACGATCACCGCCGGGCAGTCGTCCACGGTGACGTTCGCGACCACGAGCGGCGTGACGCCCAGCACGTACACGATCAGCCTGAACGCCGACGGCGCGAGCGCCGACCACTCGGCCTCCTTCAGCCTGACGGTGGGCGGCGGCCAGGGCACCACGTGGCAGACGTACACGGCCTACACGGCCGGACAGACCGTCACCTACCAGGGCACCAGCTACCGCTGCCTCCAGGCGCACACCAGCCTGCCGGGCTGGGAGCCGCCCAACACCCCTGCCCTCTGGCAGCCGGTCTAAGTCGCACGACCTGGGCGGCCACGCCGGGGTGGCCGCCCAACCCCCTTGAGGAGCCACAGATCGTGAACGCCATGCTCAGGCTGGGCGCCGCGGCCACCGCCGCGTTGGCCCTGACCCTCACCACGCCGGCCGGACCGGCCGGCGCCGCCGCCGACCCCGCGCCCGACATCCCCGTCGCGAACGTGACGGCGCATCTGAGCCAGTTGCAGTCCATCGCCACGAGCAACGGCGGCAACCGCGCCTCGGGCAGGCCGGGCTTCACCGCCTCGATGAACTACATCAAGGGCAAGCTGGACGCGGCCGGCTTCACCACCCGCGTGCAGAACTTCAGCGGCGGCAGCAACCTGATCGCCGACTGGCCGGGCGGCCCGGCCAACCAGACCGTGATGCTCGGCGCCCACCTCGACAGCGTCGCGGCCGGCCCCGGGATCAACGACAACGGTTCCGGCTCGGCCGCGCTCCTGGAGAACGCCCTCACCCTGGCCGCCCGCAAGCCCACCCTCACCAAGCACGTGCGGTTCGGCTGGTGGGGCGCCGAAGAGGCGGGCATGGTCGGGTCCAGGTACTACGTCCAGAACGGCGGCGCGAGCGGCGTCGAGGTGTACCTGAACTTCGACATGATCGCCTCGACCAACGCCGGCTACTTCGTCTACGACGACGACGCGGCGATCCAGCGCACCTTCAACGACTACTTCGCCACCATCGGCCTGCAGACCGAGGGTGACAGGGAGGGCGACGGCCGCAGCGACCACGCCTCGTTCAAGAGCGCGGGCGTCCGGGTCGGCGGCCTGGCCACGGGGGCCGGGGCGGTCAAGAGCTCGGCCCAGGCCGCCAAGTGGGGCGGCTCGGCCGGGCAGGCGTTCGACCGCTGCTACCACAGCGCGTGCGACAGCTACCCGAGCGCCATCAACACCACGGCGCTCGACCGCAACTCCGACGCCATCGCCTACGCCATATGGAAGCTCGCCGTGGGCACCAGCACGCCCACGGAGAACGACTACTCGATCTCGGTGACCCCGTCGTCGGCATCGGTCCAGGCCGGTCAGTCGGCTACCGCGGCGGTCAGTACCCAGGTCACGTCCGGCCAGGCGCAGAGCGTCGCGCTCTCCGCCGGGAACGTGCCGAGCGGGGTCACCGTCTCCTTCAGCCCGTCCACGGTTCAGGCGGGCCAGTCGTCCACCGTCACGATCGCCACCACCAGCGGCGTCGCGGCGGGGACGTACACCATAGGGATCAACGGCGACGGGGCGACGGCGGACCACTCCGCGTCCTTCACCCTGACCGTCGGAGGGGACGGCCAGGGCACCACCTGGACGGCTTACAAGTCGTACACGGCCGGAGACGTCGTCACCTACCAGGGGGTCAGCTACCGCTGCCTCCAGGCGCACACCAGCCTGCCGGGCTGGGAGCCGCCGAACGTGCCCGCCCTCTGGGCACGGGCCTGACCTCAGGGCCTGTTATCTGTAGGGCCTGATCCCGCGCGGGCCGGTCACCGCCGGCCCGCCCCGAGCTGCCGCGTGCGAGCTGACCTGCCATGACCGGCTCGCGCGCGGCCACCAACGCGGCCGCGACCCCGCCTCTCCGGGGCCGCGGCCGCTTTTCGCTGCGTGCGGTATGTCGCGGATGCCGCGGATGGTGGAGGGCGAAGCGCGACAACACCCCCATGACGGCACTAGGCTGACGGACATCACCGGCGAAACCGTGCGGGAGAGCACCCTGACAGCCGGTCAGGGTCCCTGAAGGAGCAAGCCCTCCCCGCGAACCTCTCAAGGCAAAGGACCGCGCGGCAGCCCTGTAAGGCGTTCTTACGGGGAGGTGACCTCTGGAAAGCAGGCCCTCGGGGCCTCGCCGAAGGTGAAAGTCCGGTAAAACTCGGGCGAAGCTCTCAGGCATCCATGACAGAGGGGGAGGATGCTGGCATCCAATCCTGTCCTGAGGTGCGACAAATGTCCCGACCTACGCCGCTACGAGACGTCCACGAGGCCCTAGGCGCCACGCTGACCGACTTCGCCGGCTGGCTCATGCCGCTCCGGTACGGCAGCGAGTCCGCGGAGCACAAAGCCGTCCGCGAGGCGGCCGGGCTGTTCGACCTCTCGCACATGGGCGAGATCTTCCTGACCGGTCCGCAGGCCGGAGAGGCCCTCGACTACGCGCTGGTCGGCCACCTGTCGGCGCTCGCGCCCGGCCGGGCCAGGTACACGATGATCGTGGACGAGCGCGGCGGGGTGCTCGACGACCTCATCGTCTACCGGCTGGCGGACGAGGAGTTCATGGTGGTGGCCAACGCCTCGAACTCCGACAAGGTCGCGGATGAGCTGAAAAATCGTACTAAGTCGTATGACGCGGCGGTCGATGACCGCTCCCAGCAGTACGCCCTCATCGCGATCCAGGGCCCGAAGGCCCAGGAGATCCTGGCCACGCTCACCGACGCCGACCTCGACGGTCTCAAGTACTACGCGGGCCTGCCCGGCGTGGTCGACGGCCGCCAGGCGCTCATCGCCCGTACCGGCTACACCGGCGAGGACGGCTTCGAGCTGTTCGTCGCCAACCAGGACGCCGTGCCGCTCTGGCGCGCCCTGGAGGCCGCGGGCGAGCCGCACGGGCTGCGCGCCGCCGGTCTGTCCAGCCGCGACACCCTCAGGCTGGAGGCCGGCATGCCGCTCTACGGCAACGAGCTGAGCTCCGACCTGACCCCGTTCGACGCGGGGCTGGGCAGAGTGGTGAAATTCGACAAGCCCGGTGACTTCGTCGGCAGGGCGGCACTGGAGGCGGTCAAGGACGACCAGCCCCGCCGCCGCCTCGTCGGCCTGGTCGCCCAGGGCCGCCGGGTGCCGCGTCACGGCTACCCGGTCACCCGCGACGGCGCCGTCGTCGGCGAGGTCACCAGCGGTGCGCCCTCCCAGACCCTGGGCAAGCCCATCGCGATGGCCTACGTGGACGCCGGTGCCGACACAGGTCTGGCCGTGGACATCCGGGGCAGCCATGAACCTATGGACCTGGTCGAGCTGCCCTTCTACAGGAGGAACAAGTGAGCAACATCCCTGACGACCTGAACTACACCAAGGAGCACGAGTGGGTGTCGGGCGTGGACGACGGCATCACCGTGACCGTCGGCATCACGGCCTTCGCCGCCGAGGCTCTTGGTGACGTCGTCTTCGTGCAGCTCCCCGAGGTCGGTTCGACCGTCGAGGCGGGTGACTCGGTCGGCGAGGTGGAGTCCACCAAGTCGGTGAGCGAGATCTACGCGCCCGTCGGCGGCGAGATCGTCGAGGTGAACTCGGCCGTGGCCGACGACCCGTCGCTGGCCAACAGCGACCCGTACGGCGACGGCTGGATGTTCCGCGTCCGCATGGAGGGCGACGCGGAGGACCTGCTGTCCGCCGAGGAGTACACGGCGCTCACCTCAGGCGAGTCCTGACACCAACGCCGGGGCCCGCCGCGGGCCCCGGCACTTCCTGAACTGAAGGGCGCCATCAATGGCGATCAGCGTCTTCGACCTCTTCAAGATCGGCATCGGACCGTCCAGCTCCCACACGGGCGGCCCGATGGCCGCCGCGCACAAGTTCGCCCGCGGGCTGCACGACGACGGCCTGCTCCCCCGCGTGGCCCGCGTCGAGGTCATCCTGTACGGCTCGCTCGGCCTGACCGGCAAGGGCCACGGCAGCGACAAGGCGGTGCTGCTCGGCCTGTCCGGTGAGAAGCCGGAACTGGTCGACGTCGACTCCGTCGACACCCGCCTGGCCGAGATGCGCGCCGCGGGCACGGTCAAGCTCTACGGCGAGCGCGAGATCCCCTTCGTCGTGGGTCAGGACCTCGTCTTCGAGCGCAAGATCTCCCTGCCCGAGCACCCCAACGGCATGCGCTTCACCGCCCGCGACGAGCAGGGCGAGACCGTGCGCGAGAAGGTCTACTTCTCCGTCGGCGGCGGCTTCGTCGTGGACGAGAAGGCCACCGGCGCCGACCGCATCAAGCCCGACGACACCGTCCTGCCCTACCCGTTCGCCTCGGGCGAGGAGCTGCTCAAGCACTGCTCGAACACCGGCCTGTCGATCTCCGCCCTGATGCTGGAGAACGAGAAGGCGTTCGGGCGCACCGAGGAGGAGATCCGCGCGGGCATCCTCAACCTGTGGCGGGTGATGTCGGAGTGCGTGCGGCGCGGCATCAGCAAGGAGGGCGTGCTGCCCGGCGGCCTGAAGGTCAAGCGCCGCGCCAACCAGCTCCACCGGCGGCTGCAGGCCGAGTCGGCCGAGAAGGACCCGCTGCAGGCGATGGACTGGGTGGCGCTGTTCGC
>NZ_JBSFGJ010000164.1:0-19042 GCF_053596515.1 Nonomuraea sp. NPDC001684 | reverse complement strand
CGGCCAGCGCCACCGGCCGGGCGGCGTCGTCGCCGAGGCAGCCGACGAACCGGGCGGCGGCGCCCAGCCGGGCCGCGGCGACCGCCACGTTCGCGGCCTTGCCGCCGTGCGCGGTGGCGTAGTCGGCGGCGTTGACGCTCTCGCCCGGCTCCGGCAGGCGGTCGCCGAACATGTAGAGGTCGACGATGTAGGCCCCGACCGCGACGACGGTCACGAGCCCAGCCCCAGGGCGCAGGGCGCGATGCTGTCGGCGTCGACGGTCACCCGCACGTCGGGGTGGTGGTGCGCGAAGGTCACCGGGAGCAGCACGTCCGGCTCGGTGGTGAGCAGCAGCACCCGGACGATGTACCGCTTCCAGGCGCCGCCGTCGGTGATCAGGTGCAGCCGGCGGGCGGAGAGGATCTCCGACATGCCGACGGTGATCGCCATCCGCGGGATCGCCTGCGTGTAGCCGCCGGTCACCCGGTGGGAGTGGGCCACGATCGTGTCGTCGAGCAGCGGGACGACGCGCGTGGTCGAGGCGGCGAACTCCGCGGCGGTGTACTGGTGCCAGCGCGTGGACGGCGGCTCGTTGAAGGCCAGGTGCCCCCGGTAGCCGAAGCCCGCGTAGCAGGTGTCGGCCCCGCCCTCGCCGCGCAGGCGCTCGCCGAACGCGTCGGGGTCGAACACGTCGGGGAAGACGACGTTGCCGGGGTGGGGCCGCAGGTCGGGGTCGAGGAGCTGGTAGAGGTTGCGGTCGCAGTAGCCGCGGAAGCTGAAGGGGTGCGAGGGGTCCACCGGCCGGCCCTGCCAGTCGAGGAACTCGTCCATGTGGAAGGCGTACACGTCGGCCCAGCTGATGCGCTCCTCGTTGCAGATGCGCGCCAGGATCGGGTACTGCGCCTTAGGGCCCACGGGCAGGATCCAGCGGGTGGGCTCGCCGCGCATGTTGCGGGCGCGTAACTCGTCGGCCATCTCCCGGGCCAGCCGGTAGTAGAGCTCGGTGGTGTCGGGGTAGACGGTCAGCGGGTGGCGGGCGATGGCCGCCAGTTCCTCGGCCGGCATGGACAACATCTCGTCGGTCAGCTCGGCCGACGTGCGGGGATAGGGGTAGTCGAGGTGCCTCGCGCTCGCGGTGGTCACGTCACTCCTCCTCACAAGCTGCGGGTTGCAGGAATCGGGACAGGACGTTCCGGGTGATTCGCCTGATGTCACCGTCACAGCAGGCGAGGCTGGTCACCCAGTTGACGGATCCGGCGGCGAACACCGCGCCGCCGGATCCGAGCAGTCGCAGGGTCATGTCGGCGCGTACGGCCTGCGCGCCCGAACCGGCCTCCTCGGTGGGAGGCCGGTAGTGGTGGCCGTGGCCGCCCGCGGAGGTCGCGAGCACCAGGGTGTCCGGCGGGGTGCCGAGCTCGGGCGCGGCCCGGTCGATCTCGTCCCCCGCCGCCCCGCCGAGCGCGAGGCCGCAGCAGCCCACCGGGTCGGTGCCGACGCCCTCGAACACCCAGGACGCCTCCTCCCGGTGGCTGTCGGGCAGGCGGGTGTAGCCGGGGGCGGGCCCCCAGCCCTGGGCGGCGAAGCCGACGCCGAGCAGCTCCTGCGGCGCCAGGCCGCGGTGCCGCCAGAGGCCGCCGGGCTCGCCGGTGGAGGTCAGCACGTCCTCGCCGGGCTCGTCGTCCCACCAGTCGCCGACGTGGCCGCGGCGGACCTCGATGGCGTGCGGGTGCCGGGGGTCGACGCCGGTCACCCAGTAGAACCCGTTGCCGCCCAGGTACATGAGCCGGCCGCCGCCGGACACGTACGCGGCGAAGGCGGCGCGTTCGGGGGCGGTGACGTACTCGGGGTGGCTGCCGGTCAGGACGACGCGGTAGGCGGACAGCAGGTCGGCGCCGCCTTCGTGCACGTCCTCGTCGGCCAGCACGTCGAAGGCGAAGCCCGCCGAGCGCAGCCAGCGCAGCAGCAGCAGGTCGGCGGCGAAGTGGCGCGGCGCGCCGGTCATCCACCAGCGGTAGTCGGGGGTCAGGTTGAGCACCGGGCGGCGTCTGGAGGAGTGGGTGACGTGGCCGCCCTCGCGCCGCTGGTCGTACAGGGACAGGCCGAGCTCGCGATGCTCGTTGAGGTAGGCGTCCACCGGGGAGAGCGTGATCACGCGGTCGGTGACCTGCCGGTAGTCGCCGAAGTACTCGGCCTCGCTGGACTGCCGGTGGTTGGCGTAGGCGAGGTAGGTGAACGTGGGCAGGACGACCGCGACCGGGCTCCTGCGCGTCGCGTCCGGGCGCGCCACCACCGGCAGCACGCACGACTGCCCCCGGGTCCGCAGGCGGACGCCGAGCACGGTGGAGCCGGCGTCCTGCGGGACGGTCAGCTCGCACGTCACCGGCCAGCGGGCGTCGTCGAGGTCCTCCGGGCTGACCTGGAGCGCGGTGCGGGCGTCGCCGCCCGGCCCGAGGAGCCCGGCCAGCGGCCGGTTGACGGCGCTCGCGTGGTGCCCGTTGCCGCTGACGTCCGGGACGACGGGCGCGCCGGGGCCGGCGGACGGGTCCCACAGGGCCAGCAGCTCGGGGCCGAGGTGCTTGACCAGTTCGGGACCGGTGGTCAGGTCGGTCAGCGGAACGCGGCCGGGCATGGCGAGCGGGCCTTCGGTCAGCATGGGCAGGGCGATCCGGCCCGCGTACGGATGCTCGTCGCCCGCCCCGATCAGCAGCTCGCCCGACGGGGACGGCAGCGGCAGGCGCGCCCGCCCGGCGCTCACGCCCGTGGTGCGGAAGTCGTTCAGATGCAGCACGGTCATCAGCGGCGCCGCCTCCCACGCCACGGCCAGCAGCGACCACTCCCCCGCCGGGACGGCCGAGCGCAGCCGGCAGCCCATGCTCCCCGACGGCGTCAGCACGGTCGCCTCGGGCCGGCCCTCCTCGTCGAGCGCGAGCAGCAGCCGCCATCCGGCGGCCCCCAGCCGGGCCACGACCTGGCGCGGCCCGAGCCGCTTCGGCCGGATCCAGAGGGCGAGGCCGCCCCTGGCGGGCGTCGGCACCGAGGCCGCCTCCAGCCGGGAGCCGGGCCGCAGCGGCCGCGGCGCGATCGTCACCGGCACGGCCGGGGTCAGGTCGCCCTCCCGGACGAGGTCCACGAGGGTGACGTCGGCGTCCCCGTCCGGGCCGGAGGCGTGCACGGCCAGCGGCTCCCCGGGCGCCGCGGACCAGCGGTCGGCGTACCCCATCAGGCGGGGTTCCCGGTCGACGGCCATCACGCGTCTCCTCGCCGGTAGGGGATGCCGACGTAGGCCGGCATGCGGAGCCGTTGGGCGACCGTGACCAGCACCAGCAGCGTGGTGAGGTACGGCGTGGCGTACACGAGCTGGGTGGGGACCGAGTCGGTGCCCTGGAAGACCGCGAAGGCGGCGGCGCCGAGCAGCGCCAGCGTCGCGGCCGGGCGCAGCCGCGTGCGGACGAGCGCGACCGCCGCGACCCAGGCCAGCACGGCCCCGAGCAGCAGCAGCACGTGCACCGCGCTCGCCTGGCGCAGTTGCAGCGCGTCGGCGTAACCGAACAGCAGCGCCCCCGCCGCCGTGCCGGACGGCCGCCAGTTGCCGAAGATCATGGCGGCCAGCCCGATGAAGCCCCGGCCGCCGGTCTGGCCCTCGCGGTAGACCGTCGAGGAGACGGTGACCAGGTAGGCCCCGCCGAGCCCGGCCAGCCCGCCGGAGACCAGCACGCCGTAGTACCGCATCCGCAGCACCGGGACCCCGAGCGAGTCCGCCGCCGCCGGGTGCTCGCCCGCCGACCGCAGCCGCAGCCCGAACGCGGTCCGCCAGAGCAGCACGAAGCTGACCGGGACCAGCGCGACGGCGACCACGGTGAGCAGCGAGACCTCGTGCAGGAAGCCCCGCACGATCCCGGCGAGGTCGGACACCAGGAAGAACCGGCCGCGCTCCAGCGCGCCGAGCAGGTCGGCCGTGCCCCCGCCGCCCGCCAGGACGGGCACGCTGACCGTGCCGATCGACCCGCTCACCGGCGGCGACTGGGTGGCCCCCGCCCCCGGCAGGCCGCTGAAGGCGATGACCGACATGAACCGGGCCACGCCCACCGCCAGGATGTTGATCGCGATGCCGCACACCACCTGGTCGACCCCGAAGGTGACGGTGACGACCGCGTGCAGCAGCCCGGCCGCGACCCCGCCGAGCGTGCCGGCCAGCACCCCGGCCCAGACGCCGAACCCGTACCCGGCCCACGCTCCGCAGACCGTGCCGATGATCATCATGCCCTCGATGCCGAGGTTGGCGACGCCCGCGCGCTCGCTCCACAGGCCGCTCAGCCCGGCGAGCCCGATCGGGACCGCCAGCCGCAGCGCCGCCCCCACGACGCCCGACCCGGTGAGCTCGTCGGCGCCGGTGAACACCCTGACCACCGACATCGCCAGCAGCAGGACGAGCGCGGCCCGCCACCATCGGTACCGTCCCGCGCTCATGCGGTCGGCTCCAGCGCCGGGGACGCCTGCTCCCGTACGAGCCGCTCGGCCCGCCGGCGTTCCATCCGCCGCGCCACCTCGTAGGCCACCACGACGCTGAGCACGATGACGCCCTGCATGATCGTGACGATCTCCTTGGGGATGCCCTCGATGTCGAGGATCAGCGCCGACCGTTCCAGGAACCCGAAGAGCAGGGCGGCCAGCGCGATGCCCGCGGGCGTGTTGCGGCCGAGCAGGGCCACGGCGATCCCGGTGAAGCCCGCGCCGGAGGGGAAGTCCATGCCGTACCGGTAGGTCTGGCCCAGCAGGTCGGGCAGCCCGGCCAGGCCCGCCAGTCCGCCGGACAGCACCATCGTGACGAGGATCATCCGGCGCGGGTCGATGCCCTGGACGCGCGCCGCCACCGGGTTCAGGCCGCCGGCCCTCAGCTCGTAGCCGTAGCGGGTGCGGGTGAGCAGCACGTGCACCGCCACCCCGAGCACGACCGCGCCCAGCGTGGCCGAGCCGAGCTGGTCGCCCGACGGCAGCGTGAGCTGCGGCAGCCGGGCCGACGGCGGCAGCTCCCGCGTCGAGCCCGAGGTGCTGCCGGCGGCGAAGACCTCGGCCAGCAGGTAGGCGACGACGGCGGTGGCGACGTAGTTCAGCAGCAGCGTGGACAGCACCTCGGAGACCCCGCGCCACACCTTGAGCACCGCGGCGATCCCCGCCCACAGGGCTCCGGCCAGCACCGCGACCAGGCAGACGAACGCCAGGTGCAGCGGGCCCGGCAGCCGCACGGCCGCCCCGGCGACCGCCGCGAACAGCGCGGCCACGTGGTACTGGCCCTCGACCCCGATGTTGAACAGCTTCATCCGGAAGGTGACGGCCACGGCGAGGGCGGCGAAGAAGTAGACGGCCGCCCGGTTCACCGCGGAGACGAGCGAGTCCGGCCGGACCCCGAACTCCAGCATCGTCAGGTACGTCCGCCCCGGCGCGGCCCCCACCGCGGCCAGCAGCGCGGTGGCGACCGTGAGCGCGATCAGCAGCGCGAGCGCCGGGACGGCGAGCACGCCCAGCGCTTCCCGGCCCGCCGCCCGCGCCCGGCTCACCGGCTCTCCGCCGGCCTGGCGGGCACCTTGATCTCGCCCGAGACGATCCGCTTGCGCAGCTCCTCCAGCCGCGGCTGGATGTCGGCGAGCTCGCCGCCGCTGGTGGCGTAGCCGACCCCGCCCTCCTTGAGCCCGAACTCGCGCACGCCGGCGATCGGCCGCCCCGCCACCGCGTCCCGGACGATGCTCAGCACCGCGACGTCGAGCTGCTTGGTGGCGCTGGTCAGGATCACCCCGGCGAGCCCGGGATCGACCGTCTTGCGCTGGTCGACGTCGACGCCGATCGCCCACTTGCCGGCCGCCTTGGCCGCCTGGAAGACGCCGAGCCCGGACGCCCCTGCGGCGTGGTAGACGACGTCGGCGCCGCCGTCGTACATGCCGCGGGCCGCCTCCTGGGCCTTGTCGGGGGCGGAGAAGCCGCTGAAGTCGGGCGGCTGGGACATGAACACGCTGGAGAGCTGGATGCCGGGTTTCACCGCGCGGGCGCCGGCCGCGTACCCGGCGAGGAACTTCTCCTGCGGCGGCGTCTGCACCCCGCCGACGAAGCCGATCTTCCCGCTGGCGGACTTGAGCGCGGCCGCCGCGCCGACCAGGTAGCTGGCCTGCTCCTCGCGGAACACCACGTTGGTGACGTTGGGCAGCTTCACGGTGGCGTCGTCGATGATGACGAACTGGGTGCGGGGGAAGGCGGGGGCGACCTTGGCCAGCGGCTGGGCGTAGAAGAAGCCGACGGCCAGCACCGGGTTGTGGCCGGTCTGGGCCAGCAGCCGCAGGATCTCCTCCAGGTCGGACCCGGCGGCGTTGGGGCTGAGCTCCTTGGCCGCGACGCCCAGCTCGGCCTTCGCGCGGTCGACGCCGGCCCCCACCGAGTCGTTGAAGGATCTGTCGCCGCGCCCGCCGCGGCTGAAGGCCACGCCGACCGAGGTGGCGCCCTTCTTCTCGGCGGCGGGACTGACGGCGCCGCAGGCGGCCAGCGAGCACAGCGCCGCGAGGACGGCGAGGACGCGGACGAGCACAGGGGCAACGGCTAATCGGGGCACTGGGGCACCTCTCAGACGGGACGCCCGCGCCCGGCGCGGGCCCTGGCGGCCTGCCTCCGCAGGCCGATCCTGGCCGGTGCGTTCCCGGCTCCAGCGACCATCATGAATAGTCGTCAGACAAGCGTCAATACTTCTCTGAGAAATCGGCCGTGGCGTGCCGTTCCAGCCACGCGGCCACCCCGTCGTCGTCGTTGGAGGCGGTCACCTCGCCCACCGCGCCGAGCACGGCGGGATGGGCGTTGGCCACCGCCACCGCGGTTCCTGCCCAGGTCAGCATGGGCAGGTCGTTCGGCATGTCGCCGAAGGCGATCACGTCGGTGCTGCCCAGGCCGAGCCGGGACGCCATCGACTCCAGGGCCGCGGCCTTGGTCACGCCGGACCGCATGACCTCGCAGAACACGTCGGCCGAGATGGTGACCTCGCAGCCGGTCAGCAGCCCGCGCACGGTCTCGTAGTACTGGCGGGCGGCGCCTTCGAGCTGGACCATCAGCTTGCCGACGTCGTGCCGGTCGATCTCGTGCTCCAGGCGGGGCACCCGGCGCGCGTCGCGGGCCAGCGGCTCGGGCAGGTGGAAGGCGTCCTCCAGGAGGAGTTCGAGGCGGCACTCGGCGCCCAGGCGCACGCCGGGGAACCGGTCGCGCAGCAGCGCCAGCGTCGCGGCGAGCGGCTGCCGGTCCAGCGGGCGGTAGTCGACCACCTCCTCGCTGCCGAAGTCGTAGGTGATCGAGCCGTTCCCGCAGACGGCGACGGCCGCGTGGTCCAGGGCCGCGGCCACCGGACGGGTGTCGCGGACCGGCCGCGCGGTCGCGATGACGAACACGTGCCCGGCGGCGCGGGCTCGGCGCACGGCGGTCCTGGTGCGCTCGGAGACCTGGCCGCGGGAGTCCAGGAGCGTCCCGTCGAGGTCGCACACGATCATCCGGCGGCTCACGGCGTGACGTCCTTCCCGACGCGCGACTCGATGACGTCGAGCGCCCCGGCGGCCAGGATGCCGCCGATGGTCTCGGCCAGGCCGCGCCGGGCGGCCAGCCCCTGCACGACCACCAGGCTCTCGGTCAGGCCGGTGCCGGCCCGCCAGGACCGTGCCGGCATCGACCCCGCCACCCGCGGGAGGTCGCGCGTGGTGGTGCGCACGGTCAGCAGCACGTGGGCCGCTCCCCCGTCGACCGAGGTCAGCAGCCGCGCGACCCGCTGGATCGCGGCGCGCCTGCGGGCGTCCCGCCAGGCGGCGGGGCTCGCGACGACCTGCGGGAGGCAGGTGCGCAACGTGGCGACGACCCGCAGGTCGTGCTCGTCCAGGGCGGAGCCGGGGCCGTCGGTCTCGATGACGGCGTCGGCCAGCTCGGGGACCTTGGCCTCCGTGGCGCCGAACGACGGGACGATCCGTACCGGCAGCGGCACGCTCTGGAAGAACTGCCGGGAGATCTTCGGGAAGCCGGTCGCGACCCGGGCCCCGGCGGGCAGGCCGGCGGCGTCCACGGCGGGATGCCCGAAGGGGACGGCGAGCACCAGCCGCCAGGGCGGCACGCACCCGCTCGCCTCGACCAGCTCGACCTTCGCGCCGGTCTCCTCGATCCAGTCGGTGCCGGTCACGCCGAAGTCGAAGACGCCTCGCTCCACCGCGAGCGGGATCTCGCGCGGCTTGTGGAAGGCCACCTCGACGCCGCCGTCGTAGGCGATGCTCGCCCGGTAGCTGCGCTCGGACGGCCGGCGCACCTCCAGCCCGGCCGCGGCGAACAGGTCGAGGACGGGACGCTCCAGGAACGTGCCCTTGGGCAGCGCGAGCGAGACCATGCAGTCCTCCTCGGAACAGGGGGACCGGCCCCCGGCGACTGGGCGTGCGGCGCGCACCGGCAAGCGTTCCCGTCCGGGCGGGCGGGCGGCAAGTGAACCATGGTGGTGGCCGAAGGTTGACTTCGCTTCCTGACCAGTGTTCGCGATGATGGAAAAGGGGGGTTCACGGGAGAGGAAACGACGAGTGTCCACATGCCTGACCCTCCTGCCCGCCGTCGACGTGCGCGGCGGCCGGGCCGTCCGCCTGCTGCGCGGCGAGTCCGGATCCGAGACCTGGTACGGCGACCCGCTCGACGCGGCGCTGGCCTGGCAGGACGCGGGCGCCGACTGGGTGCACCTGGTGGACCTGGACGCCGCCTTCGGCACCGGCTCCAACCGGGCGCGGATCGCCGAGGTCGTCGGCGCCCTGGACATCCCGGTCGAGCTGTGCGGCGGCGTGCGCGACGACGCGAGCCTGGCGGCGGCGCTGGCCACCGGCTGCGGCCGGGTGGTGCTCGGCACCGGCGCGCTGGAGCGTCCGGCGTGGGTGGCGCAGGTCATCGCCCGGCACGGCGACCGGGTGGCCGTCGAGCTGGACGTCTGGGGCACCACCGTACGCAGCCACGGCTGGACCCGCGACGCCGGCGAGCTGTACGAGACCCTGGCCCGCCTCGACGCGGCCGGCTGCGCCCGGTACGTCGTCACCGACATCGCCAGGGACGGCACCCTCGGCGGCCCCAACCTGAAGCTGCTGCGCGACGTCTGCGCCGCCACCGGCCGGCCCGTCGTGGCCTCCGGCGGCATCTCCAGCCTGGACGACCTGCGCGCCGTCTCCTCCCTGACCCCGCTCGGCGTCGAGGGCGTGGTCGTGGGCAAGGCGCTGTACGCCGGCCGGTTCACCCTGCGACAGGCCCTGGACGCGGTACGCAAACCGGAGTCCTAGACCGGCCGCATGGCCAGCGCGCGCAGGGCCAGCTCGACCATGCCCGAGCCGGGCGACTCGGCGGCCAGGCGGCGCAGGGCGTCGCCGTCCAGCCAGCGGGCCTCGTCGAACTTGTCCTGCTCGATCGCGGGCCGGGTCAGGTCGCCCTCGACCGTGGCCAGCACGTCGATCTCGCGGCGCAGGCCGCCGTCGCCGCCGGTCCAGTCGAAGACGTCCACCAGGCCGCCCACCCGCAGCAGCCGCCAGCTGGTCTCCTCCGCGATCTCCCTGGCCAGCGCCGCGCACAGCGTCTCGCCCCGCTCGACGTGCCCGCCGACGATGTCCCAGCAGCCGGGGAAGAGCCGCACGTGGGCCGCCCGCCGTTGCAGGAACACCTCGCCGAGCGGGTTGAACAGCACGGCGCCGACCACGCAGCGCACGCCCGTGGCGGACGCCTCCCGCTGGATCGGCTCGAACTCCGCCGGATGGGGGGCGCAGGTCATGCGGTCTCCTGGTGCGCGTAGTAGGTGGCGTAGAGCTCGGCGAACGGGCCGTCGCGGCGCAGCAGCTCGTCGAACCGGCCCTGCTCGGCGATCTCGCCGCCGTGCAGCACGAGGACGCGGTCGGCGCGCCGGATGGTGGACAGCCGGTGGGCGATCACCACGACCGTGCGGCCCGCGCACAGCCGGGCCAGCGCGTCCTGGATGCCGCGCTCGGTCAGCGGGTCGACGCTGGCGGTCGGCTCGTCCAGCAGCAGGATGTCCGGCTCGCGGACGAACATCCTGGCCAGGGCGATGAGCTGCCGCTGCCCGACCGACACGCCCTGACCGCCGGCGGCCAGGCGGTCGTCCAGGGACATCGGCATGCTGCGGTCCCACACGCGGTGGCCGATCCGCTCGACGGCCCGGACGACGTCGTCGCGGCCGGCGCCGGGGCGGCCGTAGGCGATGTTCTCGGCGAGCGTGCCGGCGAAGATGAACGGGTGCTGCGGGACGACGCCCACCCGCCGCCGGTAGGCCCGCAGGTCCAGGGTGCGGATGTCGCGGCCGTCCACCAGCAGCTCGCCGCCCTGGAAGTCGTAGGCGCGGGCGATCAGCTTGGCCAGCGTGGACTTGCCGCCGCCGGTGTGCCCGACGACCGCCACCGTCTCGCGGGCGGCGAGGCGCACGTCGAAGTCGCGGAACACGGCGGCGCCGGAGCCGTACCGGAAGTGCAGGCCGCGCGCCTCGATCGCGCCGGTCAGCTCGGTCACCGGCGCGTTGCCGCTCTGGACGACGGCGTGGTCGCTGTCGATCAGCGCGAACACCCGCTCGGCGGCGGCCAGCCCCTGCTGGAACAGGCTCCAGAACGAGGCGGCCTGGGTGACCGGCTGCCAGAGCATGCCGAGCGCCTGGAGGGCGAAGTACCACTCGCCCGCCGAGAGCCTGCCGATCGCCGCGAACCGCCCGCCCTGGTACAGCACGACCGCCGTGGCCAGGCCCGCCAGCAGCGTCAGGACCGGCAGGATGACCGCGTAGATGAGCCCCTGCCGGACGTAGACCCGGTACGACAGCCGGTTGACGTCGTCGAAGTCGTCGTGGACGGCCCGCTCGCGGCCGAAGCTCTTGGCGACCGCGATGCCGAGCATGGTCTCGTGCACGTTGGCGTTGACCTTGGCCATCACCCGCCGCGTGGCGGCCGCCGCCGTGCGGGCCACCCGGCGGAAGGCCAGGGCGGTGCCCAGCAGGAACGGCAGTGCCGCCAGGATGACCAGGCCGAGGCCGGGGTCGATCCAGAACACCACGCCGCCGAGCAGCACCACCAGGAAGAGCTGGCTGATCAGGTTGAGGGTGAGGGTGAGCACCGAGCCGAAGCCCTCGGTGTCGCCGGTGACCCGGCTGAGCACCTTGCCGACCGAGTTCTCGTCGTAGAAGGCGACGTCCTTGGCGAGCGCGGCGTCGGCGGCCTCGCACTGCAACTGGTAGACCATGCCGCCCACCAGCCGCGCGGTGATCGCCTGGCGGGCCCAGTTCATCGCCCAGGCCAGCACCGCCGCCGCGACCACGAACAGGCACAGCAGCAGGCCGGGGCCGCTGCCGCCGCCGGCCTGGTCGATCAGGCGGGAGACGACGATCGGCACGGAGGCGGTCAGCAGCACCGAGCCCGCGACGAGCAGGGCCGAGCCGATCATGCCGGCGCGGTGGGCGCGCAGCTGCCGCAGGATGCGGGCCAGCAGGCGGCGGTTGCCGTACACGCGGTCGTAGGCGTCGGCGTGCAGGCCCGCGAACAGGTCGCTCACGGGCGCCGCCGATCCTGGGCGTCAGCCACTGTAGATCTCCCGGTAGAGCGCGCAGCGCGCCATCAGTTCGTCGTGCGAGCCCTGGTCGACGACCCGGCCGCCGTCCAGCAGCAGGATGAGGTCGGCGCGGCGGATCTGGCCGGGGCGGTGCGAGACCAGCACCGTCGTGCGGCCCGCCGTCGCGCGCTCGATCGCCTCGGTGATCGCCGATTCGGTACGGGCGTCCACGGCGCTCGTCGCGTCGTCGAGGGTGAGGATGCGCGGCTCGGTCAGCAGGGCCCTGGCGATGGCCAGCCGCTGCCGCTGCCCGCCGGACAACGTCGTGCCGCCCTCGTTGAGCACGGTGGCGTAACCGTCGGCCATGCCCTGGACGAACTCGTCCGCGCACGCCTGCTTGGCGACGCGCAGGACGTCCTCGTACCCGGCGGCGTGCGGGGCGCCGAAGGCGATGTTGTCCAGCACGCTCTTGGAGAACAGGAAGATCTCCTGGTCCACGTGGCCGATCTGGCGGCGCAGCGCGCCGGGCTCCCACTCGCGCACGTCACGTCCGTCGATCAGCACCCGGCCCTCGGTGGCGTCGTACATGCGGTTGACCAGTTTGATCAGCATGCTCTTGCCGCTGCCGGTGGGGCCGACGACGGCGAGGGTGCGGCCGGCGGGCAGGTGGAAGGAGACCTCGCGCAGGATGTCGCGGCCCTCGTGGCGCAGCGACACCCGGTCGAAGGTGATCGTGCCCTCGACGGCGGCCGTGTCGCCGCGGGTGTCCTCGCGCTCGCCGGGGGCGCCGTCGATGATCTGCCGCATGCGCGCGGCGGCCGCGAAGCCCTCCTGGATGACCGGCACGGCCTGCTCGGACATGGTGACGGGCTGCGCGAACAGCAGCAGCCAGCCGAGGTAGGTCACCACCTGGGACAGCGCCAGCTCGCCCTGCGAGTAGAGGTAGAGCGAGTGCAGGGAGCCGGTCACCATGGCCAGGGCGAAGCTCAGCGCGGGCAGGTAGACCGCCTGCGCCCGGCCGCGCCGGACGAAGGCGTCCCGGTAGGCGGCGGCGGCCGATCTCAGGGCGTGCCGCTCGAAGTCCTCCTGCGTGGCGGCCTTGACGGTGGCGATGCCCGACAGCGTGGTGGAGAAGCGTTCGTTGAGGTCGGCGAAGGTCTCGCGGGTGCGCATGACCAGCGGGTAGAGCCGGCGCAGGTGGTAGCGCAGCGCGTAGGCGAAGACCAGGACCAGCACGCCGGGGGCCAGCAGCAGCCGCGGGTCCAGCGAGGCGATGAACAGGATCGGCACCAGCAGGGCCAGCACGCCGTTGGCGGCGGTGGCGGCCCCGGGGCTGAGCATGTAGTCGACGAGCCTGGCGTCGTTGATGGCGCGGGCCAGGATGTCGCCGATGCGCTGCTGGTCGTGGAAGGCCATGCGCTTGGTGAGCAGGCTGCGGTACAGCTCGTCGCGCACGTCCCGCTTGACGCGCTGGGCGACGACCTCCATCGAGCCGTTCGACAGCAGGTCGGCGACGAACCGGCCGGCCGCCAGCAGCGCGGCCGCCAGCGCCGCCACCCCGACCGCGCCGAGGTCGTGGCGGGGGCCGGTGGCCTCGGCGAACGCCGCGCCGATCTGCACGGGGACGAGCGTGGAGCACAGGCTCGCCGCCGCGGCGGCCACGGTGAACAGCAGCAGCGACGGCCGGTGCCGGCGCAGGTGACCGGCGATCCACCGGCCCACCCCCCGCGACCCGGCCCGGTCCCGTGCGGCGGCCTGATCCCGCGTGACGGCCGGATCAGGTGACCCGGCCGGATCCCGCGACGCGACCGGCCGCCCGCCCGCGGCCGGTCGCGCCCGCTCGGTCATTCCTCCCCCTCCTCGTCGGCGGCCCGGCCTAGGCCGAGGCCCGGACGGACCCGGTCAGCAGGCCGAGGCCGTTCGTGGCGGCGGTGTTGAGCTCGGCCATCACCCGGTCGCACAGGGCGGAGGCGGCCAGCGCGTCGGAGACCGACGGCACGCCCTTGACCGGAGGACGGCCGCCCGTCTGGGGCTCGGCCGACCGCTGCGCGCAGGCGTCCACGAACGCCTGCAGCTCCGGCCCGAAGCCGCTGCGCCCCCACCCGTGGTCCAGGTTGCGGGTGGCGTGCAGCTCCTGGCCGTACGGCACGCCGTCGGACAGTTCGAGCGTCACCCGTTCCAGCGACGGCGCGCTGTACCGGCTGCCGTCCATGCCCTGGACGGTGACGCCCACCATGAACCGCTTGACGTGGTTGCCCATGCGCAGCGTGGACAGCGAGCCGTCGTGGTGGCGCAGGAACAGGTTGATCTGGAACCGGTCGGCGTCACTGGCGATGGCGTGCGCGTCCACCTGGACGACCGGCGACGGCACGAACCAGCGGGCCAGGTCGAGGGCGTGCACCCCGTTGTGCCGGATCCACGCCTCCAGGGTGGTGTCCACCCCCCATTGCGGCGCGGACGGGTGGCGGCTGTAGAAGTCGATGGTCACCGAGCACGGCGTGGCCCGGATCCCCTCGCTCAGCTCGTGCAGCCGCTGCAGGGTCTCGGCGTAGCGGAAGTTGAAGCCCACCTGGACGTGCCGCCCGCTGCGCCGCACCACGTGCTCCAGGTCCTGGAGCGCGGGCGTGGACGGCCCGGCCGGCTTCTCGACGAAGCAGTCCACCCCGCGCTCGGCGAGCTGCCGGACCAGCAGGTACGACGGCTCCGGCGGGACCGCCAGCACGGCGGCGTCCACCATCTCCAGGTCGAGCTCGTCCACCGAGGAGACGCAGGTCGCGCCGCCGGCCAGCGACTGCACGTCGGCGGCCAGCGACAGGTCGGGGTCGACGCAGGCCACGACCTGGTGGCCGCGGATGCGTTGCAGGAACGGGAACAGGTTCTGCTGCATCTGGCGGCCGCAGCCGACCAGGGCGAGGCGCAGGAGGTCAGCCACGGCCGGCCCCCGCGGGCGCGCTCCACGCCTCGAACGCCTGCCGCACCCGGTCGCGCAGGTCACCCCAGTCGATGTCGCGGTGGGCCAGGCACACGAAGGACGGGTGCCCTTCGAGCAGCAGGATGCCGACCCCGGCCAGCTCGGCCAGCAGCGACTCGCGCCGCTCCTTGTCGCCCAGCAGCCCCACGTCGTGGTAGACGAGCTCGAACATGCCGCCGCCGAGCACCGGACGGGCGCCCACCAGGGCCTCGACCCCGGCGTCCGCGGCGGCCGCGGTGAAGGCGGCGGCCACCTGCGTGCCGATCCGGCCGAGCTCGGCCCAGCCGTCCGGCGAGTCGCCGACGGGCTTCTCCAGGATGTCGCGGGTGGCCAGCGCCGCGTAGACGGCGATCATCTCCTTGGAGAACGTGCCGCTCAGCCGGGCCTTCTCGGCCAGCGCGAGCAGGTCGGCGTCACCGGCCAGGATGCTCAGCGGGGCGCCGTTGGCCAGCGCCTTGCCGATCACGATCAGGTCGGAGCCGAGGGCGTTGTCGTGGTCGTAGCCGAGGGGCGAGATCCGGCCGCCGGTCTTGGTCTCGTCGAAGACGGTGAGCAGGCCGGCCTCGCGGCACATGGCGACGGCCTGGCGCAGCACGTCGGCCGTGGTGAAGGAGGCCAGGTAGGCGTCGAAGACGAAGCAGCCCAGCCGGCCGCGGTGCCGTTCCAGCAGCTCGGCGAGGGATTCCAGGCGCAGGTCCACCCAGTTGGCCACCGGCTCGGACTCGCCGACGCCGCGCATGCCGTCGGTGTAGCGCAGCTTCTCCCGCAGCGGGGAGTGCAGCGGCTCGTGCCACTTGAGCGAGTCGGCGATCTGGGAGTCGTGCCAGCCGACGTAGCCGCTGCGGATGATGCCGAGCCGCCCGGTGCGCATCGCGGCCAGCCGGAAGGCGGCGGTGACCGCCTCGGAGGCGGTCTTGAAGAACGCGCCGCGGTCGCCGGGCCGCTCGCCGAGCAGCCGGTCGAGGTATTCCTGGTGGAACGTGGTGTAGCCCGGCAGCATGACTCCGTTGCCGAGATAACCACAGAGAATTTCGTTGAACTGGGCGTCCGCGTGACCGATTATCACTGGGCCATAACCCATGACGAAATCGATGTACGGTACGCCGTTCGCGTCGGACACCTCGCCCCGCCGCCCCCGCGAGAACAAGAGCTGCTGCCCCGCGGACCTGAACTTACGCGTGATCTTCGAGTGAGCTATGCGCTCATATTCCGACAACGATCCTCCCCCCATTGGGATTCTAATTAGGCTCGGGAATTTCAATTTCTGAAGACAGTACCGTCCGGTCGCCGGGACCCGTCAAGTACTCTTTCTTCCAGTGCTCCAGGCAAGGGCGGACGACATATCAAGACCGCGAGAGCCACGTCAAGTGCTCCTTTTTCCAGGGTCACGCCGCCTTGACAGCGAGGTGCCCGCAATATCAAGTTGTGTGGGCCATTGTCGGCGGATGGAGGCGACGTGGATAACGGATCAGATCCGGGAACTCCGGCCGGCCGGGGCGAGCCGGATATCGTCGGGCGCAGTAAGCGTCTGTGGCTGCTGCCCGAGGGGCGGTGCCTGGTGCAGATAATCCCCAGCCTGCGCAGTTTCACGTACCACCGCGATGAAATCGTCGAGCGCACCGGGCCGCTCCGGCTCGATTTCTACGAAAGGGCGGCGGCCCGGCTGGCCGACGCCGGCGTGCCGTGCGCGTTCCGGGAACGCGTCTCGGCCGACTCGTACGTGGCCGACTACTGCCCGGCGCCGCCGTTCGAGGTGATCGTGAAGAACCGGGCCACCGGATCGACCACCCGCAAGTACCCCGGCCTGTTCGAGGACGGCGCCCCGCTGCCGCGCCCGGTCGTGAAGTTCGACTACCGGACCGACCCCGAGGACCAGCCGATCGGCGAGGACTACCTGCGCGCGCTCGGCCTGCCGGTGGAGGAGATGCGCGAGCTGTCCCTCGCCGTCAACGACGTGCTGCGGTCCTGGCTGCGCCCGCTGGAGGTGTGGGACTTCTGCCTCATCTTCGGCCGGACGGCCGACGGCGGGCTGACCGTCATCTCCGAGATCTCCCAGGACTGCATGCGCCTGCGCCACCAGGACGGCTCCCCGCTGGACAAGGACCTGTTCCGGGACGGCGTGGCGGGCGAGGAGATCGTGAACCAGTGGAGCCGCGTCCTTGATGTCATCACATGAGCCCCCGGCCGCGCTGGTCACCGGCAGCAACCGGGGCAGCGGGCGGGCCATCGCCGAGGAGCTGCGCGAGCGCGGCTACCGCGTCTTCTCCCTGAACCGCTCGCTCGCGGGCGAGGACTGGCTCGGCGAGCACAGGTGCGACCTGGCGGACCCGGCGCAGATCGCGGAGGCGACCGCCCAGGTGCTCGGCGCGGCCGGCCGGCTCGACGTCTGCGTGTCCAACGCGGTGGACCGGGTGCTCGACCCGATCGCCGACCTGCGCGCCGAGGACTGGGAGCGGCTGGTCGCGATCAACCTGAGCGCCTGCTTCCACCTGCTCAAAGCCGTCCTGCCGGCGTTGCGGGCCGCCGGCGGGATGTTCGTCGCCATGGGCAGCCACGCCGGGACGCGGTACTTCGAGGGCGGGGCCGCCTACAGCGCCACCAAGGCCGGGCTGAAGGCGCTGGTCGAGACGCTGCTGCTGGAGGAGCGCCGCAACGGGGTGCGCGCCTGCCTGGTCTCGCCGGGCGCCATCGCCAACCTCGACGGCGACGGCTCGCCGCACAAGATGAGCACCCGGTCGGTGGCCCGCTGCGTGGCCACCATCGTCGACTCCTGGCCGGACGACCTCGTGGTGGGCGAGATCGAGGTGCGGCCGTCCTCCCTGCCCGAGCCGCCCGTCGTCGGCATCGACCGGCTGCTGCACGTGTGACCCCGCCGCCCCGCCGTCCCCGCCGCGCCCGTCAGGAGGAATCATGATCTCGCTCGCCCTGCCGAAGGGCTCGCTGGAGCGGCGGGCCCTGGAGCTGTTCGCGACCGCGGGGCTGCCCGTGCGGCGGCGCTCGGAGCGCTCCTACCGCGGCACGGTGGACCACTCCGGCGTGTCGCACGTGGCCTTCTACAAGCCGCGCGAGATCCCCCTGGTCGTCGGCGACGGCACCTTCGACCTCGGGCTCACCGGCGCCGACTGGGTGGAGGAGACCGGGGCCGAGGTCGAGGTGGTGGAGTCGTTCGACTACTCCAGGAACACCGAACGGCCGTGGCGGCTGGTGCTCGCGGTGCCGTCCGGCCATCCGGCCCGCAGCGCCGCCGACCTCGACGACGGCGTCAGAGTGGCCACCGAGTACCCGAACATCGGCCGCCGCTTCTTCCGCGAGGCGGGACGCCGGGCCGAGGTGGTCGTGTCCTACGGCGCGACCGAGGCCAAGATCCCCGAGCTGGCCGACGCCATGATGGACGTCGTGGAGACCGGCCACTCGCTGCGCCAGAACGACCTGCGCGTCATCGAGACCGTGCGGACCTGCGGCGCGCAGCTCGTCGCCAACCCGGCCGCCTACGCCGACCCGGCCAGGCGCGGCGTGATCAGGAACCTCGCCCTGCTGCTGCGCGCCGCCTGGGTGGGCCCGGCCCACGTGCTGCTGACCGTGCGCGCCCCCGCCGACCGACTGGCCGAGGTGGTGCCCGCGATGCCGGACCGGTCGTGGCGCGCGGGCGCCGACCTCGCGGACGGGACCATGGTCGTGCTCCAGGGCGTCCTGCCCAGGCGGGAGGTGCCCGAGACGATCGACGCGCTGCTGTCGGCCGGGGCCGTCAACGTCACCGAGTCGGGCATCGGCATCTTCGCCACGGGGGATGCGGGTTGATCGGCGCCGCCGGCATGGCGAAGATCGGACGTGGGAACCCTGGCCCGCGGAGCGCAGTGCGAAGGAGACTCATGGACCCCCGGTCGGCGGCGAAGATCACGGAGGCGTCCCCGCGGCGCTCCCCCTGGCTGACGATCCTGCTCGTCTACGTCGGCGGGGTCGTCGGCGCGATGAGCCTCGGCAAGTTCTCCTCGGTCGGGCCCGCGATGGCGGCCCAGCTCGGGCTGTCGCTGTCGGAGCTGGGCTGGGTGATCTCGGCGGTGGTCGGCGTCGGGGCCGCGGTCGGCCTGCCGGCGGGCTATCTCGTCCGCCGCTTCGGCACCGGGCGGTCGCTGGTCACCGGGCTGGTCCTGATCGCGGCGGCGGGCGCGGCGAGCATGGCGGCCAACGACTTCGCCTGGCTGCTCGTCGCCCGCGGCGTCGAGGGCGTCGGCTACGTCCTGGTCACCATCTCCTGCCCGGCCCTGATCCTGCGCCTGGCCCACGAGCGCGACCGGGGCACCGCCCTGTCGGTCTGGGCGACGTTCGTCCCGGTCGGGCTGGGGGCCAGCACGCTGGCCGGCGGCGCGGCCGGCGACGCGCTGGGGTGGCGCGGCTGGACCGGCCTGATCGCCGGGCTGACGCTGCTGGTCGCCGCGGTGACATGGGCGCGGCTGCCGCGCGGCGGCGCGGCGCAGGCGGCCGGGCCGGTGCCCCGGGCGCGGGCGCTGACCTGGCCGGGCGTGCTGG
>NZ_JBSFGJ010000163.1:0-19088 GCF_053596515.1 Nonomuraea sp. NPDC001684 | reverse complement strand
CCCAGCACCTGGGCCAGGACGCGACCAACTGGTACTGCTACGCCAAATGGACCTCCAAGGCGGTCGCCGAGAGCCTCGACCTGACTCCGGGCTCGCCCTTCCTGACCGGTTTCGGCGACCGGCTGCACGTGCCCGCGCGCCTGCGCCGCCTGTTCCGCGCCATGTTGCTGACCCTGCTCGGCCCCAGCTACCGGCTCGGGCTGGCGCTGGCCAACCGGGCGATCTTCCTGGAGACCGCGAGCCTGGCGGCCAACCTGTGGAACGGCACGCCCGACTGCTACGTCAAGGTGAGCCCGGAGTCGGAGAACACGCCGATGCCGCCGGAGTTCCTGTCCGGGCTGCTGGAGGAGGCCGACGAGCGCTACCTGCGGGACGCCGCCCTGCTGCTGCGGCAGGCGCACGCGGCCACCGACCCCGACGAGCGGGCCGAGCTGATGTTCGGGGCCAGCGTGGCGCTGTCGGCCTACGAGCAGAAGCGCGCGCAGAAGGCTCTGGAGCTGGTGCTGTACCGGCCGGTGCGGTGGCTGACCCGGATGTCGTGGCGGTCGCTGCGCTCGCTGGTGACCCGGCGGCCCTACCCGCGCTTCCCCCTGTTCAGCGCCCGGCACGAGGACCAGCCGTGGCTGACGCGCGTGCTGGAGGCCAAGTGGTCCTCGCTGTACACCCGTCACCTGTTCGCCGTGCGCACGCCGCTCAGCGACGTCAGGGTCGGCCGGCCGCTGGCCCCGCCGCCGGGCGTGGACATGGCGCTCGCCTGGCGGCCGATCAGGAACGAGAAGGTGCGCAAGCTCGCCGAGGAGTTCATCCCGGACGACGTCGAGCAGGCCACGGCCGGGGTGACCGACTGGGTGTCCTACCCCGACCGCATGCGCTTCATCGTCGGCTACTTCCGCACCTACCAGCGGGTGGGCGCGCTCTACGACCCGCCGTTCGGGCCGGAGCTCACCGCGGCCCTGGAGGCGGAGACGGCCCGCGGCACGCTGCCGGAGCCGGTCCCCGAGGCGCCGCGGGCCGACCGGCTGCTCCCCGGGACGCGGCGCAAGATGTACGCCTTCCCCGAGGAGACCGATCCCGACGCCTACGAGATGGCGCGCTTCGACTTCGAGCCCTTCCTGGAGGCGATCCCTCTTGACCGGTCAGGAAACTAGGACTCAGTCCAGGAAGTCCCTGGTGATCTCGCGGTCCTGCAGGAGCCCGCGCAGCCTGGCGAAGCAGCGGGCGCGGGTGGGGCCGATGCTGCCGACCGGCCGGCCCAGCCGGCGGGCGACGTCCACGTAGTGCGGCTCGGAGGTTTCCGTGAGTGCTCGAAACAGCACGCGCTGGGCCGCGGGCAACTCCTCGACCAGCTCCTCCAGCGTGCCGGCCAGCCAGATCCTGGCCAGTTCCCTGTCCACGTCGTCCGTGCTGCCGAGCGTGTCGAGGTCGGGCGTGCAGATCTCCCGGGTGCGCCTGGTCAGCTTCAGGCACTCGCGGAAGGCGATCGTGGCCAGCCAGCCGGGCATGCGCTGGGGGTCCTCGACGCTCTTGAGGTTCTGCCAGGCCAGCAACCAGGTGGTCTGGAGCACGTCCTGGGCGTCCTCGTGGCCGAGCCGGAAGCGCCGGATCCTCGACCGCAGCATCGGCGTGAACTCCTCGACCAGCCGCTCCCACGCCTGGGCGTCGCCCTCCTGGGCGTCCGACACGAGCGTGGCGGTGTCGCGGCGCTCCAACGTATCCAACTGCATCATCGTCTCCCCGCCGGCCGGGGTCCTCGGGGGTCAACCTCGTTCGACCGGCCCCCCAACGGTGCTCCCGGCGGCCTTCGCGCACTGTCGCGGACGACACAGTGCGGGTGTGGCGCTCGTCACATTCGGGAGATCGCTTACCACTTACTGCCCGATCGGCGTTGGCGTCCTAAAGTTCTTCCATGAGCGCCAGCAGCGGGGCGGTTCCACACGACGTCCAGGCGGTCGCCGCCGTGCTGGCGGAGGTCCCGCTGTTCCGCGTGCTCGGACCGGCCGGGATCACCAGCACCGTGCGCGCCGGGGTGGCGCGCAGATACCGCAACGGGCAGATCATCCTGCACCAGGGCGATCCGGGCGAATCCCTGTACGTGCTGCTCGACGGCCTGGTGAAGGTCGTCTTCACCACCGAGCACGGCGACGAGATCGTGCTCAACATGCTGGGCCGGGCGGAGACCTTCGGCGAGATGGCGCTGCTGGACGACTCGCCGCGGTCGGCGTCGATCATCGCCGTGCGCCCCTGCTGGATCTTCGCGCTGCCCAGGGCGCGGCTGCTGGAGCTGATGCGGGAGCATCCCGGGCTCGCCGACGAGTTCCTGCGCATGCTCGGGCAGATGGTGCGCAGGCTCACCGGGCAGGCCGCCGACCTGGCCTTCCTCGACCTGGGCGGGCGCCTGGCCAAGCTGCTGCTGCAACTGTCGGTCAAGCGCGGCCAGACCCAGGGCCCGGTCGTGGACATGCCGGGGCTGACCCAGTCGGACCTCGCCGCGCTGATCGGCGCGTCCCGCCCGGCGGTCAACCGGGCCCTGCAGTCGCTCGCCGCCCGCGGCCTCATCGCCATGAAGGGGCGGACCATCACGTTGCTGGACGTCGAGGCGCTGCGCAAACGCGGAGGTCTCTGACCGGATCTGGAGTACGGGGAACATGAACGAGCACGACAACGGCCCCGCCGAGCGCTGGCCGGCGGAACGCTTCCGGCAGTTACGGCAGCAGGCCGACCCGGACATCGACAAGATCGTGGCCGGCTACCTGGAGACCAGGCCCGCAGGGGAGAACGCGCTGTCCCTGCTGCGCGCGGTCGTGGTGGAGCTCGGCCGGGCCAAGCGGGAGGCGCGGGCCCCTTCGGGCGAGACCGGCCCCTCGGCCATCTTCGACGCCATCGACTTCGGCAAGGACCTGCCCGAGTGGGGCGAGGACGCCGAGCTGCTGGCCCGCGGCCAGGCCGTCTTCTCCGACTACGGGCTGTACCAGTCGGTCGCGCTGTTCTGCAAGTGCCTGCCCATGGCCTACGTCGAGATCTCCAGCGCCAAGGTGCTGGCCGGCGTGTCCGACCTGGCCACCCACAGCCTCACCCGCCGGGTCGCCGAGACCGGCCAAATGCTGGTGGACGTCATGGGCCTGAAGGCCACCGACAGCCTGACGCCGGGCCGTCCCGGGCACACGACGGCGATCGGGCTGCGCATCCTGCACTCGTTCGTGCGCGCGCTGGCCACCGAGCACTTCGGCGACGACTGGGACACCGCCAGGTTCGGCCCGCCGGTCAACCAGGAACTGCTGCTGGCCACCATCTTCGACTTCTCGGTCGTCACGTGGGAGGCTCTGGAGAGCATGGGGGTGCGCCTCAGCGACGACGACAAGGCCGCCCACCTGTACACGTGGAGCGTCTTCGGCCACCTCATGGGCGTCGAGGCGTGCCGCGACCGGCCGCTCACCCTCGACGACGTGCCGCCGGTCAGCGAACGGCTCGGCCGCCTGTACGAGTCGAGCGACGAGGGCCGCAGGCTGATGGCCGTGCTGCTGGCGGAGATGGAGGAGTTCATGCACCTGGGCTGGCGCAAGCTGCCGCGCAGCCTGGTGCACTGGGTCTTCCGCGACGCCCGCCACAACGCCGCCCAGGTCCCGGCGCTGCTCGACGTGCCGCCGCCGGCGTGGTGGTTCAACGCGCTGTTCGCCGCGGCCAGGGCCGGCAACCGGTACGGCCGCCTGATGGGCCCGGTCGACGCGGTGGTGCGCTGGCTGGTGCGCCGGGCGGGCAAGCACATCGTCATCGCCATGATCGACCGCTACTCGGGCGGCCACGCCGCCTTCCAGATCCCCGAGGAGCTGGCCGCCCAGTGGCGCGTCCGGCAGTCGAAGACGGCGCGCCGCACCCGCAGGCTCCGCCACAGCGTCCGCAAGGGCGTGCGGAGGGGCGTGGGCAAGGCGGCCAGGGCCCCCGTGCGGAAGGAGGGACCACCCGCGTGAGCACCCCGCACGAGCCGGGCACGCTGACCACGGCCACCATCCTGTTCACCGACGTGGTCAGCTCCACAGCCCTGCGGATCAGGCTGGGCGAGGAACGCGCCAACGTCGTCTTCCGCCGGCTCTACCAGCTCCTGCACTCGGTGGTGACGGCCAGCGGCTCGACGTTCACCAAGAGCCTCGGCGACGGGCTGATGGCGGTGTTCGGCTCGGCCACGGCCGGGCTCGACGCGGTCATCGCCGTCGAGCAGGCCGTCGCGGCCGAGAACGAGCGGGCGCTGGAGAAGATCTCGATCAGGGCCGCGCTGGCGGCGGGCGACGTGTGCTGGGGCGCCGACGACGTCAGCGGGCTGCCCACGGTCGAGGCGGCCCGGCTGGTCGCGGTGGCCGAGGGCGGCCAGGTGCTCTGCACCGACCTGGTGCGCCGGCTGGCCCAGGGCCGCAGCCGGCACGAGTTCAAGGACCTGGGCCGGCTGCCGGGCAAGGGCCTGCGGGAGCCGATGCACACCTACGAGCTCCACTGGCAGAGCGCCGACAACCAGCACGCCGGCGGGCTGGCGCCCTGGCTGGACAGCGGGCACGTGCTGCCGTTCGTCGGCCGGGACGAGGAACTGCGGGCGCTGGAGGAGGAGCTGGGGGCGGCCGAGTTCGGCAGCGGGCTGGTGATCCTCCAGGGCGATCCGGGCGTCGGCAAGACCCGGCTGGCCTCGGTCGTGGCGCGGCGGGCGCTCAAGCGGCAGTTCACCGTGCTGGCGGGGCGGTGCACCGATCCGGCGCGGCAGGCGTACGAGCCGATCGCCGGGGCGGTCGAGCGGCTGGCCCGCACCTCGCCGGCGCTGCTGTTGCGGGCCGGGGTCGACCAGCAGTGCGGGCAGCTCGTCCGGCTGGCGCCCTCGCTGGCCGCTCCCCCGCTGTCGCTGGCCGTGCCGCCCGCCACCGAGCCGGTCTCCGAGCGTTACCACCTGATGGCCGCGGCCCGCACGCTCATCGAGCGCCTGGCCACCGTGCGGCCGGTGCTGCTGGTGATCGACGACCTGCAGTGGGCGACGCTGGAGTCGCTGCAGATGCTGCACTCCCTGATGTGGGACGCCGACTCGCTGCCGCTGCTGATCCTGGCCACCTCGCGCCCGGTGCCCGTCGAGTCGGCGATGCCCGAGCTGCACAAGCTGACCGCCGGCGGCCGCCTGGTGCAGGTCTCCTCCTTCGGCATGGACGAGGTCAGCCGGGCCCTGTCGGAGGTGCGCAGCGACGGCGACCCAGAGCTGCTGTACCGGATCACCGGCGGGAACGCGTTCCTGGTCACCGAGGTGGCCAGGGAGCTGGCGGCGGGCGCCGACCTCGACGCGCTGACCGTCCCCGACTCGGTCACCCGCATGGTCCGGGCGCGTCTGGCGCAGCTCCACCCCGACGCCCGCGACCTGGTCAGCCTGCTGGCCGTGGGCGAGCGCATGGAGTCGGCCGCGCTGCGCCTGGGCCTCGGCCTGGACGAGGCGCGCTTCGTGGCCGCCGTCGAGGAGGCCATGGGCGCGGGCCTGGTGACCATGGCCGACGGCGGCCAGTGCCAGTTCTCCCACGAGCTGACCCGTACCGCCCTGTACGCCACGCTGTCGGCCCCCCGCGCCGGGCTGCTGCACGGCCGGGTCGCCGACGCCCTGTGCCAGGCCGACCCGCAGGCCATGGAGTCGCGCCCGTACGTCGTGGCCACCCATCTGCTGGCCGCCGCCGAGCACGGCCGCGATCCGCGCCGGACGGCCGAGGCCGCCGAGGCGGGCGTGCAGGCGGCCCGCCACGCGCTGGCCGGGCTGGCCCACCGCGAGGCGGTCACCTGGTACCAGCGGGTGCTCGGCCTGCTGGCGGACTTCCCCGGCGCCTCCCCGGAACGGCGTGCCGAGCTGCTGATGGACTGCGGCCGGGCGATGTGGCTGGCCGGGCACCCGGAGGCGCGCGAGACCCTGCACCAGGCCGCCGAGCTGGCCAGGGAGTGCGGGCGCGACGACCTGATCGTGGTGGCCGCGCTCGGCGGCGACCGCGGCTTCTCCAGCATCTCCGCCGCCCCCGACCAGCGCCGCATCGCGCTGCTGACCGAGGCGCGCAAGCTGGTCGACTCGACCGACCTCAGCACCCGGGCGCTGCTGGCCGCCCTGCTCGCCTCCGAGCTGATCTGGGCGCCCGACGGCGAGCGGCGCTTCGCGCTGAGCGACGAGGCGGTGGCGCTGGCCCGCAAGTCGGGCGACCCGCGCACGCTGGCCAGCGTGCTCGGCATGCGCAGCCTGACGATCATCCCGGCCGACCCGCTGCACCAGCGCCACCGCGACGGCGACGAGATGCTGGAGGCGGCCCGCCGCACGGGCGACGACCTGGCGCTGTTCCACGCCTACGTCCAGCGCACCCCGCCGGTGCTGGACAGCGGCGACACCGCGCGCGCCGCGACGCTGCTCGACCAGGCCGACGAGCTGGCCCGCCGGCTGGCCCAGCCGCAGCTCAACTGGCTGATCGGCTACTCCAGGGCGGGCCTGACGCTCATGCAGGGCGACCTGGCCCAGGCCGAGACCGAGGCGCTGTCGGCCATGCGGCTCGGCACCGAGATCGGCCGCCGCCTGGAGGCCGTGGCCATCTACTCCGAGCAGATCTCCGAGATCCGCCGGCTGCAGGGCCGGTTGTGGGAGCTGCGCGACCGGCTGCGCCGCGCCGCCCAGGCGCCGCGCGTCGACCCGGTGCACGCCGTGCTGCGCTACCTGTGCGAGATGGGCGACGAGGAGGCCGGGCCGCTGCTCGACCGCATCCTGGCCGACCGCGGCGGCGTGCCGCCGCGCAACATGGCCCACCGGCCCGCCCTGGACAACCTGGCCGTGGCCGCGGCGCACCTGCGCCGTCCCGAGCTGGCCGAACGGCTGTACGCGTCGCTGGCCGCCGACGGCGAGACGTTCGGCCACGGCACGGTCGCCCACCATTGCGGCCACCACTACCTGGCCCACCTGTGCGTGACGATGGGCGACCCGGCGCGGGCGAGCGAGCACTTCGAGGCCGCCGCCGAGGTGCACGAACGCAGCGGCGTGCCGCTCATGCTGGCCGAGTCGCTGCTCGACTGGGCCGACCTGCTCGACACCGCCGACGTCGGCGGCCCCCGGCCGGCCGCGCTGCGCGAGTGGTGCGCCTCCCTGCTGCCGGGCCGCGGCGCGCTCCTGCTCGACCGGCGGCTGCCCGCGCACCCCGTTTAATCTGCGGCGACATCGGGCAACCCGGCACGGGGGGCGCGATGAAGAGGTACGGGGTGCACGGATGGCCGGGGGATTTCCACCGATCGGGGCGTACGCGTTCCTGTCGGACTGTCACACGGCGGCACTGGTCGCGCCCGGCGGGGCGGTGGAGTGGATGTGCGCGCCGCGCTTCGACGGCCCGAGCGTGTTCGCGCGCATCCTCGACCGGCGGCTCGGCGGGGCGTGGGAGTTCGACGTGGCCGGCGCGCGGGTCGAGGGGCGCGGCTACGTCGAGGAGACGCTGGTGCTGCGCACCCGCTGGGTCGGCCGCGACTGCGAGGTCGTGGTGCACGACTTCTTCGCCACGTCGCCGCCGGGGACGGGCGGCAGCGGCGTGGTGCCCGTCCGGCTGCTGGTGCGGTGGGCCAGGTGCGAGAGGGGGCGGGCGGTCGTGCGCTCGCGGGTGCTGGCCAGGCCCGACTACGCCACCCGCGAGGCCCGCTGGACGCCGCGCGACGGCGTGCTGGCCGAGGAGTCCGGCCTGCTGCTGACCGGCATGGCGGAACCGGCGGAAGGGCCGACGACAGGGCTCATGGCCGAGACCACGCTCGGCGCGGGCGAGTCGTGGGCGGTCGCGCTCGACTACGCGGGTCAGGGGCACGCGCCCGTCAGCGACCCCGAGCGGCTGCTGGCCGACACCGTGCGGTCGTGGCGGTCGTGGTCGTCGCGGTCGGCCTACGACGGGGTGGGGGCGCGGCAGGTGCGGCACAGCGCGGTCGTGCTGCGCGGGCTGCTGTTCGACGAGAGCGGCGGGCTGCTCGCGGCGCCCACGACGTCGCTGCCGGAGTGGCTCGGCGGGCAGCGCAACTGGGACTACCGCTACGTGTGGCACCGCGACGCCGCGCTCATGGTGCTGGCGCTGCTGCGCCTGGGCCATCGCGAGGAGGCGGGCCGCTACCTGACGTTCCTGCTCGGCCAGTGCGCGATCCACGAGGGCGACCTGCCGCCGGTGTTCGGCGTCGGCGGCGGGCCGGTCGCCGACGAGACCGTCCTCGGCCATCTGGAGGGGTACGCGGGCTCGCGTCCGGTGCGCATCGGCAACGGCGCCGCGGGTCAGCACCAGCTCGACGGTTACGGCCACATCCTGGACGCGGCCATGGCCTACCACGGCGTGACCGGCGAGCTGAGCGGCGGCCCGGTGTTGTGGCGGCTGGTGGAGCGGGCCCGCGAGCGGTGGCGGGAGCCGGACGCCGGCATCTGGGAGGTGCGCGGCGGCGAACGTCACTGGACCTACTCCAAGCTGTACGCCTGGGTCTGCTTCGACCGCGCGGTCCGGCTGGCGGAGGCGACCGGCGAGCCCGGCCTGCCCCTGGCGCAGTGGCGGGCCGAGCGCGCGGCCGTCCGCGCCGAGCTGCTGGAGCGCGGCTACAACGCCGACGTCGGCGCCTTCACCCAGTCCTACGGGTCCGAGCAGGCCGACGGCTCGCTGCTGCGGCTGCCGCTGCTCGGCTTCCTGGACGGCGACGACCCCCGCGTGCTCGGCACCCTCGACCACATCCAGGCCCGCCTGGGCGAGGGCGGCGCGCTCGTGCACCGCTACGACCCCGAGACCACCCGCGACGGCGTGGACGGGCCGGAGGGGGCGTTCCTGATGTGCTCGTTCGAGATGGTCTCGGCGCTGGTGCTGGCCGGGCGGACGGCCGAGGCCCGCGACCGGTTCGAGACGCTGTGCGCGCGGGCCGAGCCGCTCGGGCTGTTCGCCGAGGAGATGACCGGCGACGGGCACATGGCGGGGAACTACCCGCAGGCGTTCACGCATCTGGCGCTGATCGAGGCGGCGCTCAACCTCGACGCCTCCGGCACCGTCGACGCCCTGCACGACTGGGCCGAACACGGCGGCTGACCCGGCGCCTGCGGGGCCCGCGGAAGCCTTCGGCGGGCGGCTGCTAGGGTGCGGCGGGTGAGCGGTCGCGCGGTACTCGTCACGGGAGCGTCCAGGGGCATCGGCAGGGCGGTGGCGATCGCGTTCGCCGCCCAGGGTGACCGGGTCGCGGTCCACCATCGCGACTCCGCGCGGGCGGCCGAGGGCGTGCTGGGCGAGCTGGCCGGTTCGGGGCACGTCGTCGTCCAGGCCGATCTGGCCGACCCCGAGGGCGTGCGGCGCATGGCCGACGAGGCGGCGGGGGCGCTGGGCGGGCTCGACGTCCTGGTCAACAACGCGGGCGTCTACCATCTCCACCCCATCACCACGACGTCGTACGAGGAGTGGCAGGCTGCCTGGCGCCAGGCGTTCGAGGTGAACCTGATGGGCCCGGCCAACCTGGCCTGGTGCGCGCTGCGCCACATGCGCGCCGGCGGCCGCATCGTGAACGTCAGCTCCCGCGGCGCCTTCCGCGGCGAGCCCGACGCCCCCGGCTACGGGGCCAGCAAGGCGGGCCTGAACGCGATGAGCCAGTCGCTGGCCGTGGCCCTCGCCCCGCACGGCATCGCGGTCGCCGCCGTGGCCCCCGGCTTCGTGGCGACGGACATGACCACCGAGCACCTCAAACCGCCCGCGGGGGACGCGATCCGCGCGCAGAGCCCGTTCGGCCGGGTCGGGGAGGCGGACGAGATCGCCGCCGCCGTGCTCTACCTGGCCTCGCCGGCGGCCGAGTGGGCCAGCGGCACCGTCCTCGACCTCAACGGCGCCTCCTACCTTCGTTAACGCCCGGAAATATCGGAAACCCCCCATTTTTCGGCCTGGCCGGGTAGCTTGCCGCACGGACATTCCCGAAGGACCGAGAGAGGACGACCGGTTTCGATGAAAACGCGCAAGCACATCGCACGGCTCATCGTCGGCGCGGGCACGCTGGCGGCGGTGCTCGCCGTGAGCAGCGGAGTGGCCCAGGCCGCCGGGCCGTACCCGTACGCGGGGGCGGACGACGTCGGCCGCCGGCTGACGGTGTGCGCGGACGACCTGATGGTCCGCGACTTCGTCGGCACCCTCCACCGGGGCCAGACCTTCACCGTCAAAGGCTTCGACGGCGCCTACAAGGAATGGGTGTACGGCTTCGCCTACGGCAACGTCAACGCCAACGGCTGGGTCGAGAACGGCTGGTTCTGCGACGCCTGACGGCACCGCGTACACCCCGGCCCGTGACCAGGAACGCCCTGGTCACGGGCCTTTTCGCGGCGCCGGTCGGTACGGCGCGGTAGCGCGGCACTACATCCGTCGTCGTAGACGCGGCCGGCATTTGATCCCACTGGGGTAGCGGCAGATGAGTCCGCCGGTGGGACGCCACGGAGCCCCGGCCGGACGACGATTACCAGACATGAGAACCCGAGTCAGGTACCTCCAGGGCGCCGCGCTGCTGGCGACCGGGCTGCTCGCGGGCGCGTTCGGATACGGCGCCGCCAACGTGGTGCCCACGTTCGGCGCCGTGCCGCTGGACGTGCGCCTGACCTTCCACACCACGATGATGAAGGTCAACGAGCCGGTCATGCAGAGCGCGATGGCCCTGGCGATCCTGACCACGTTCGGGCTGGCGCTGGCCGGCCGCGACCTGCCGCGCCGGCTGGCGTCCGGCGCCGCCGCGCTGGCGGTGGCCTCGCTGATCACCGTGTTCGGCAACGTCCCGCTGCACGCGCGGTTCCGCGAGTGGGCCGCCGGCTCCGTGCCGGCCGGCCACGCGGAGGTCTTCCATCGATGGGAGCTGTTCCACACCCTGCGCACCCTGACCGCGCTGGCCGCCTTCGTGCTGGTCGTCGTCGCCGCGGTCGCCGCCCGTCCCTCGACCTCGTCCCGTTAGGAGAACGTCATGTTCCTGCGTATCGCGCTCGCCGCGCAGACCGTCGCCCTGCTGCTGCAGGCCGTCACCGCCGGGCTGCTGCTCAGCTCGCCGGGCGGCCGGGCCGCCCACAGCGCCACGGCGATGGCCGTCGCGGCCACCGTGCTGCTGTACCTGGTCGCCGCGGTGATGACCAAGCAGCGGGCGGCCATCCTGGCCGCCGTCGGCATGCTGGTGGCGACGCTGGTCCAGATGGCGCTGGGCATGGCGCACGTGAAGGGCGTGCACGTGCCGCTCGGCGTGCTGATGTTCGGCGGCAGCATGGTGCAGACCGCGCGGGTCTGGTCCGCCGGCCGCCTCCGGACGACGTCGGCATGACCGGCATGACCAGGCGGCAGGCGCTGCGGCTGCTCGGCGTGGGCGCGGCGCTGGGCGTCTCGGGCGTCTCGGGCTGCTCGCTGCTGACCCGCACCCCGCTGCCCCAGCTGATGACCAGCCAGGCGCCGCTGCCCGCGCCGTACGCCGTGCCGCTCCCGCGGCCCGCCGTGGCCAGACCGGCCAGGACGGACGCGGGCGCCGACTACTACGAACTCCTCCAGCGCCCGGCCGAGGTGGAGATCCTGCCGGGCCTGCGCACCCCGGTCTGGGGGTACGACGGGCAGTTCCCCGGCCCCACCATCCGGGCGCGCTCCGGCCGCCGGACCGTCGTGCGCGTCGGCAACCGGCTGCCCGCCCCGACGGTCACCCACCTGCACGGCGGGCACACCCCGCCCGAGTCCGACGGCTTCCCCACCGACCTGGTGCAGCCGGGCGCGCACCGCGACCACGTCTTCCCGCTGGAGCAGCGCGCGGCCACGCTGTGGTACCACGACCACCGCATGGACTACACCGGGCCGCAGGTCTGGCGCGGCCTGGCCGGCTTCTTCATCGTGGACGACGACGAGCAGGACCGGCTGCCGCTCCCGTCGGGCGATCGGGACGTGCCGCTGCTGATCTGCGACCGCGCCTTCCAGGCCGACGGGACGATGCCCTACCCCGGCAGGCAGGACGGCCCCGGCGCCCGCGAGGCGTTCATGGGCGGCGTGCTGGGGGACGTCATCCTGGTCAACGGCGCGCCCTGGCCGCGGCTCGGCGTGGACCGCGCCCGCCACCGGCTGCGGCTGCTCAACGCCTCCAACGCCCGCACGTACGAGCTGGCCCTGTCGCCCGGCGGCACCCTGACCCAGATCGGCAGCGACGGCGGCCTGCTGGCGGCGCCGCGTCCGCTCCAGCGGATCCGGCTGGCGCCCGGGGAGCGCGCGGACGTGATCGTGGACTTCGCCGCCTACCGGGTCGGCGACCACGTCGAGCTGCGCAACCTGCTCGGGGAAGGGCCGCAGGCCCGGGTGATGCGGTTCACCGTCGAGCGCGACGCCCGCGACGACTCGGCGATCCCCAAGGTCCTGTCCACCGTCGAACGCCTCGACCCGGCCTCGGCCGCGGTGACCCGCGACTTCGAGTTCAGCAGCGGCGACCTGCGCGGCCACACCGGCTGGCTGATCAACGGCAAGCCCTTCGACGTGCGCCGCGTCGATGCCCGGCCCAAGCTCGGCCAGGTGGAGATCTGGCGGGTGACCAGCGACGTCGCCCACCCCGTGCACCTGCACCTGGCGCCCTTCCAGGTGCTCTCGGTCGGCGGCGAACGGCCGGACGGCCCGCCGGAGTGGAAGGACACCGTCGAGCTGCGGGAGGCGCAGACCGTGGAGATCATCACCCGCTTCACCGGCTACCGAGGCCGGTACGTCCTGCACTGCCACAACCTCGAACACGAGGACATGGCCATGATGAGCACCTTCGAGGTGGTCTGACTCCGGGCCGCTCGCCCGGTCGCGCTAGCGGGGGTTGCGGGCGCGCCAGGCGACGTAGTCGGCGACCGCCGCGGCCAGGTCGAAGGCCGGCTCGAAGCCGGTGTCGCGGGCGAGCCGGGCGATGTCGAGGCAGGGGTCGTCCCCGTCAGGGCCGGATCGTCCGGGCAGGAGGCCGGGCCGGGAGCCGGGGACGGCCGCCCGTACGGCGTCGGCCAGGTCGCGGTTGGTGAACGGCCGGCCGCTGGAGACGTTGTAGACGGTGTGCGGCAGGGCTCGCGCGGTCATCAGCAGGGCGATCGCGCGCCCGGCGTCGGGCGCGTAGCAGGTGTCGCCGCCGTCGCCGGCGTGCAGCGGCGGCGGCCGCTCGCCCCGCAGGGCGGCGCCGACGTACGGCGGGATGTGGTTGAACGGCGACTCCGGGTCCATCAGCGGCCCCCACACGCTGCCGATCCTGAGCACGACCGGCTGGACCCCGCTGCCCAGGAGGCCGTGCGTGGTCAGGGGTTCGGCCGCCTTCTTGAGGGCGACGATCGGGTGCGGCAGGTCCGCGGCGGGCAGCGGCAGCTCCTCGTGCCACCGGGTCTCCGGCCGCCCGGCGTAGACGCCCAGGCTGCTGGCGACGGCGAACCTGCGCACGCCCCTGGCCCGCGCCACCTCCAGCGCGTTGAGCAGGCCGGTGGTGTCGGCGCGGAAGAAGTCCACCGGGTCCGCGCCCGGGATGCCGCCGGCCAGGTGGACGATGTCGCCGACGTCGTGGCGGGCGGCCAGGGCCAGGAAGGCGTCCCGGTCGGTGACGTCCAGCGGCTCCACGGCGACCCGGCCGGCCAGGAACGAGGGGACCTCGGCCCGGCGGTGCGCGGTGACGACGACCCGGCGTCCGAGGTCGGCGAGCGCGCGGGCGGTGTGCGCGCCGATCATGCCGAGCCCTCCGGTGACGAGGATCATCGGGCCACCTCGTAGCGCAGGTGGGTCACGCCCGGCGCGGGCACGGCCTCGACCAGGCGCAGGCGTACGTGCTCCGGCAGCTCACCGAAGAACGGCCGGCCGCCGCCGAGCAGGACGGGCACCTGGTGCAGGACCACCTCGTCGACCAGGCCCGCCCGCAGCGCCTCGGTGACCACGCCGCCGCCCATGAGGCCGACGTCCTTGCCGCCGGCGGCCTGGCGGGCGGCGGCGATCGCGTCGTGGACGCCGGTGGTGACCAGCGTCTGGCGGCCGGTGATCTCCGGCGCCGGGCGGTGACTGAGGACGATCAGGCGGACGCCCGGGTGGGGGCTGCCGCCGCCGAAGTGGCCGGAGTCGTCGTAGGTGCGGCGTCCGGCGACGATCGCGCCGACGCGGCCGGCCAGGGCGTCGAAGAGCCGGGCGCTGGGCGCGCTCAGCTTGAACCCGTCGAAGACCTGGCTGGGGGTGTCGCCGTCGAAGTACCAGTCGAACAGCATGGACGCGTCGCCGAGGCCGCGCCCTGCGCCGGGGTCGCGGCCGGTGATGAAGCCGTCGACCGACACCGCGTGGGCGCTGATGACCTTGCTCATCGGAGTCTTCCCTTCCGGAGTGCTCAGACGTCGAGGCCCCTTCTCTCCGGGAGGATCCGAAGGGGGCACGAAGTCGCCGTCGCCGGAAAGTCTCCGCCGCGCCGCCGTCCGACCGGCAGATGCGGAAGTGGACGATCGGCGATGACGAACGTCATCGCCGATCGGGGGCACCCGGTCCATCCCGGGAGAACCCGCCCACGCGGTCACTCCCCCGCCAGCACCTCCGCGCCGAACTTCACGAAATAGGCGGCGGTCTCGGCATCGGCCGGGTAGTACGACTCGATCGAGATCTCGTCCAGCGTGATGTCCATCGGGGTGCCGAACGTGGTGGTGGTCGAGAACAGCCGCAGTTCGGCGTCGCCGAACCGGAAGATCATCGGGACGGTGACCTCCGACTCGGCCGACCGGCCCGCCTCCTCCAAGCCCGGCGCGAGCAGCTCCTCGTAGATCGCCTGCAGCTCGGCGTCGGGGGCGACGGCGAGCTGGCGTGAGATCCGGGCCCGGAGCACCGCGCGCACCTCGGGCAGGTTGACGATCCGGGGAGCGAGCCCGCCGCTCGCCAGCCCCAGCCGGACGATGTTGACCGGCGCGCGCAGCAGGTCGGGCGCGACGTCCACGAGGAACGGGTCGATGGCCCGGTTGCTCATCACGATGTTCCACCGGCGGTCGAGGACGACCGCCGGGTACGGCTCGTGGGCGCGCAGCACCCGCGCGATCGCCTCCCCGGCCGTCGACAGCGCGTCCCCGGTGAGCGGCTGCTCGGCGTACCGGGGGGCGAAGCCGGCGGCGAGCAGCAGCCGGTTGCGCTCCCGCAGCGGCACGTCCAACCGGTCGGCCAGCCGCAGGATCATCTCGGGGCTCGGGTTGGACTTACCGGTCTCGACCAGGCTCACGTGCCGGGCCGAGACGCCGGCGGCGATCGCGAGATCGAGCTGGCTGAGCCGCCGGCGGTGCCGCCATTGCCGCAACATGTCCCCGACAGTCCGCATGGCCGCCGAGACTACTGGACGTCCGCCATGAAATCCCTTTTCATCGACATCCCCGGCAGGGCTGGCCAGAGTGTCCCCCATGACGAACGACAACAAGGCCGTCGTGCAGCGCGCGCTGACGGAACTGATCGGGACGGGCGACGTCGACGCGCTCGCGCCCCTGCTGAGCGACGACTTCCGCCACCACCGGCCCGGTTCGGCGGCCTCGACCAAGACGGAATGGCTCGGCGCCGTGCGTGCCGCGCTCGTCCCGCTGGCCGGCATGCGCGTGGAGATCGACCACGTGCTGGCCGACGGCGACCACGTCGTGATGCACTCACGCCGCCAGGCGCCGGACGGCGGACCGGAGATCGTGGTCGTGGACATCTGGCGCCTGGACGGCGGCCGCATCGCCGAGGCGTGGGAGATCATCGAACCGGTGTCCCAGGCCGCCGCCAACCTGACCTGGTGGGATCCGCCCGTCCGCTGACGTGCGCCGCGTACCGGCCGGTCAGCCGGTACGGCGATCCGATCCCCGGCCGCCCCTCGACCCGCCCTTCGCGCTCCAGCTCCCGGCACGCCTTGAGCACGATGGGGGCATAACGTCTGGAACAGCTAACCCCCATGGGTGTATAGGTAGGAGGTAACCCGCCGATACCCCCAAGGCTGGAAAGGCGTCGCCATGCCGAAGATCAACGTGTACCTCCCCGACGAGCTGGCCGAGGCGGTCAAGGCCGCCGGCGTCCCGGTGTCGGCGATCTGCCAGCGCGCGCTGGAGCAGGCGGTGCGCAGGATCACCGCCATCCGCCAGACCGCCCTCGGCGAGCTGGACGCCGGCGACCTGGCCGAACGGCTGCCACGCTTCACCGACCGCGCCCGCACGGTCGTCAAGCTGGCCATCGACCGGGCCCGCGCAGACGCGGCGCCGGCCGTCGGCACCGGGCACCTGCTGGCCGGGATGCTGGCCGAGGGGCAGAACCTGGCGCTGCACGTGCTCAGAGCGGTCGACATCGACCCCGCCCAGGTCCAGCGCGACCTGGACCGGCGGCCGCCCGGCGAGGAAGGCGGGGCCGGCGGGAACCCGGTGGTGCACTTCAGCGACGCCGCCGCCGGCGCCCTCGAACTGACGGTCACCGAGGCGACCGCGATGGGCCACAACTACGTCGGCTGCGAACACCTGCTCCTGGGGCTGATCACCGAGCCCGACGGCACCGCCGGCCAGGTCCTGCGGGCGCTGGGCGCCGAGTCCCGCCTGGTCCGCCGGGCCGTCACGGCGGCCCTGGCCGGCTACGTGCACCTGCGCGCCCAGACGTCGGCCGCCGGCGATCCGGCGCAGGCGCTGGCCGTGGCGGTGCGGCAGCAGTTGCAGCCGCTCATCGAGCGCATCGAACGGCTGGAGCAGCACCTGGGCTCCGCGTCCGAGCCGCGGTGACCAGGGCCGTGGACACGCCGATCCGCCGGCGGCGAGCCCCCTCACGCCTCGCCCGCACCCTGATCAGCTGCGTGGCCGTCGCCGTCTTCTGGCTGCTGATCCTGCCGCCGCTCCTCCTCGACGGCCGGTGAGACGGGCGCGCTAGCCCTGGAGCCGCATGAGCTGCCACTGCGCGAACGAACTGACCTCCTCGTCCTTCACCCTGGCGGCGAGACGCAGCAACGCCGCGTCGTCCTCGGCCATGCGCGTCGCGATCGCCGCGGCGAACAGGCGGGCCACCGGGTCGTCGCCCTCCAGCGCGGCGACGACCTCGCCCGGGTCGGGGTCCTCGGCGTCGGCGGCGACCAGCCCGGCCGCGAGCCGTCCGACCTCGGGGTCGGCCAGCCGGGACAGCCCCGCCATGAGCTGTTCGGTCGAGGCCATCGCCAGGAAGTGCAGGACCTTCCACCGGATGGCGGTGTCGGAGGTCCGGCTCAGGGCGAGGGTCTGGGCGATGACGCCGGCGTGCCGCTCGTCCGCGGCGAGCAGCACGAACTCGACGGCGAAGAACCGCACCTGGGTGCGCGGGTGGGCCAGCAGGGCGGGGACCTCGTCCAGCAGCGGCTCGGCCGGCTCGCCCAGCTCCGACAGCAGCCAGGCGCCGGTCTGCACGGCGTCGTCGTCGCCGCTGCGCAGCAGGACGCGCAGGTTCTCGACGGGATAGCCGTCGAACAGCTCGTTGAGCAGGTCGTTGGCGGCCTGGCCGCGGGCCTCGTCGTCGGCGGGGCGGGCGAGGATGCGCGCCATCAGGTCGTCGCCCGTCTGTGTCTGCATGTGGTGCTATTTCCCCTCGTTGGCCTTGCGGCGAAGGTCATTCAGGAGCTGCTGCTCCTGCCTCAGCCGGGCGGCGTGCCCGGGGTCCGTGCCGAGCCGGGCCTCGTTCATCCTCCGCGTGAGGATGCTGTCCTCGACCTTGGCCGCCATCTGCTTCGCCTGCTCCGGTGTCATCTTGCTGACGTCGTTGCTGTTGGGCAACCTGCCGTGCATGCGCTGCGCGGCGTTGTCGAAGCTCGCCGAGGCGTTCGGGTCGTAGCCGCCGCCCTTCCCGCCCTTGCCGCCGCCGCCCCCGCCGCGCCTGCGCCGGATCTGGAGCATGCCGTCGCGGGCGTGCGGCCGCTTCTCCATCTCCTTCATGATGCGGCGCATGGTCTCGGTCACCCGGCCGCTCAGCACCGGGGCCAGGCCCCTGGCGGTGCCCTCGGCGCCTTCGAGCGCCACCCTGCCCACGGCGTGGCGGGTCATCTGCATGCGAGCGAGGGCGATCATGCCGCCCGCGGCGCCGCCGAACAGCAGCGCCTGGGTGGCGGCGGTCAGTCCGTACGCGGCCTGCGTGCCCACGGCCAGCTTGACCGCGCTGACCACGTTCGCGGTGCCGTCGAGGACGGCCGGGGCGACCTTCGCCGCCGAGGCGGCCTGGGAGATGTGGCCGCCGCCGTCGCCGACCTGGTTCCAGTGGCCGGCCAGGTGCGTGGCCGAGTCGCCCTGGTAGGACTGCCCCGCGTTGCGGACCGACTCGTCGGCCGCGGCGCCCTGGGCCGACGACGCGGCGAGGACGACCCGCCAGTCGTCGGCCTCAAGACGCCACTCGTCCTCGTTGTCGTTCGGCCAGGGGAAACCGATGAGGTTGAGGAAGCCCGCCACGTGCGGGTCGAGCGTCACCGCCATGCGGGGCTCTCGAAGCTCTCGACGGTGGCGCTCTCCGCCGCCCGGGTGTTCCTCGCCACCGTGCGCAGCCCCTCGCCGGTCTCGGCGATCTGCCCGCCGATCCCCGTCAGCGCGTCGAGCGAGGTCTGCAGGCATTCGTTGTAGGTGGCGATGATGGTGGCGAACAGCCCCTCGCCGCCGAAGGTACGGGCGCCGCTCCCCCGCTGCCGCAGCCGCGTGACCGCGGCGTCGTAGTTCGCCCCATGGTCGGTGACGTACGCGCCGTCACGACCCACCGCCCCCGCGGCGATCTCAAATCCCGTCATGCCCAGAAAGCATATCCAGTCAATTCCGGCACAGAGGTTTACCTCTACACTGAACGTTCACGTGACTGACTGTCGGGGGTTCGACATGCGTTCACCTGCTCCTGAGGACGACGCCGAGTACCTGCACGAGTACGTCGCCCAGAGCCGCCGCGCCATCCGGGCGCTGCACGACGCGCGGGCGTCCATCGGCCGGGTGGAGGGCCGCGCGGAGAGCGACGACGGGCTGGTCGAGGCGTTCGCCGACGGCAACGGCGTCCCCACCCGCCTGCGCATCGACCCGCGGGCGCTGCGCCTGGACGAGGCCGCGCTCGGCAGGAAGACCGCCGAGGTGCTGCGGGCCGCGCAGGACGACGCCGCGCGGCAGGCCCGGG